>NZ_JBSSEF010000065.1:0-1161 GCF_054061455.1 Thermostichus sp. OS-CIW-20 | reverse complement strand
GGTAGTTGACAGAACTTAACGGATGATTTAAGGTTAGGTTGTCAATCTTCGCGCTTCCTCAGGGAAGTTTGCCATCATGACCACTGTTATCCAACGTCGCTCAACCAGCAACGTGTGGGAGCAGTTTTGCGAGTGGGTCACCTCCACCGACAACCGCCTCTACATCGGTTGGTTCGGGGTGCTGATGATCCCCACCCTGCTGACTGCCACCACCTGCTTCATCATTGCCTTCATTGGTGCTCCCCCGGTGGACATCGACGGGATTCGCGAGCCAGTTTCGGGTTCGTTGCTGTATGGCAACAACATCATCACCGGCGCGGTGGTGCCTTCTTCGGCTGCGATTGGCCTGCACTTTTACCCGATTTGGGAAGCCGCTTCTTTGGACGAGTGGCTGTACAACGGCGGCCCCTACCAGCTGATTGTGCTGCACTTTTTGATTGGGGTGTTCTGCTACATGGGCCGGGAGTGGGAGCTGAGCTACCGCTTGGGGATGCGTCCCTGGATTGCGGTGGCTTACTCGGCGCCGGTGGCGGCGGCGACGGCCGTGTTTTTGATTTACCCGATTGGGCAAGGCTCGTTTTCGGACGGGATGCCGCTGGGGATTTCGGGGACGTTCAACTTCATGTTGGTGTTCCAAGCGGAGCACAACATTTTGATGCACCCGTTCCACCAGCTGGGCGTGGCCGGCGTGTTTGGGGGTGCGCTGTTTAGTGCGATGCACGGGTCGTTGGTGACCTCGAGCCTGATTCGTGAGACTTCGGAGGAGGAGTCGCAGAACTTGGGTTACAAGTTTGGGCAAGAGGAAGAGACCTACAACATCGTGGCGGCGCACGGGTATTTTGGCCGGTTGATTTTCCAATATGCGTCGTTCAACAACAGCCGGAGCCTGCACTTTTTCCTGGCGGCGTGGCCGGTGATTGGGATTTGGTTTACGGCGCTGGGGATCAGCATCATGGCGTTCAACCTGAACGGGTTCAACTTCAACCAGTCGATTGTGGACAGCAACGGTCGCGTGGTTGGGACGTGGGCTGATGTGTTGAACCGTGCCAACCTGGGGATGGAAGTGATGCACGAGCGGAATGCGCACAACTTCCCGCTGGACCTGGCGGCGGTGGAAGTGGCGCCGGCCATCCGCGGCTAATCCACTCCTGACCTAGTCGA
>NZ_JBSSEF010000064.1:0-1252 GCF_054061455.1 Thermostichus sp. OS-CIW-20 | reverse complement strand
ATGCACGAGCGGAATGCGCACAACTTCCCGCTGGACCTGGCGGCGGTGGAAGTGGCGCCGGCCATCCGCGGCTAATCCACTCCTGACCTAGTCGATCAGTCCTTCTTGAATCCCCTGGCAGACGCTGGGGGGTTTTTCTGCTTTTCATAGAACGTAGCCCAGTTGCTCAAGGGAATCGGTGTCCCAAAGGATCTGCCCATCCAGAGCGATTCTCCCCTGCACCGGCATTCCAACTTGAGCCTCTAGGCGTGGGATCAAAGCTGCATCCAGCTCCTCCAAAGCTTGGGGATCCTCGGTTTCGGGCAGGGATCCGACCAGCACCCAGCCCAAGTTGCGGACCTTGGCTTGGCGCATCAGGGCGGCAAAGGCGGTTGCTTGGCTCAGGGCGGCCTCCCGTCGCAGCGTTAAGAGCAGGCTAAACCCCCAAGCATGGGCCAAATCGGCCCAGGTTTGGCCTGGCTCCAGGGGATCGGCGACACTGCCCGGCAGAACCAGGAGGGGATTGGTTGCCCGCTCGCCGATTTGTTGCCAGAGGGCCTTGAGCTGAGCTTCCGAAGGGTTGGGATCCACCCTGAGCTGGACTCAAGGTCTCTGGACCACCTCTTGCCAGGCGCTGGCCACTGCTGCGGCTCCGGGGATCCCCGGCCAGGTATCGGCCACCATCACCCTCATGAGTTCGGATCCCCCACCTCAGACTCCCAGAGAGTGAGAAACTCCAGCTGGACCTCGAAGCCAAACACCAAAGCCATATCCCGCAGCATCGAGAGGGATCCCAGTTTCTGCTGCTTGAACCACCGCATCAACACAAAGAGATTTCCAGCGCTTCTGGGTTGTAAACAATGCCCTCGCGAGGGTTGAATTGATGGGGCACCAACATGGCTGCGTAACGGGCCAGCTCTCCTTGGCGCCAGTTGAGGAAGTAGGGCATCCAGGGGCAGACCGTGTCCCAACGAATAAACCACAGGCGCACCTCCGGGATCTCCGACAGCTCGCGCGGATCGTCGGGGCTGCGCGGCCAATCGATGGCGCATTACACCTGCTGGGCAGCCCGGACAGGATCCGCCATCAACGTTTTCAACAGCTCATGGCCCGGGGTTAAATCCAGAGCTTGAATGGCTTTAGCAGGAAGGTAGAAGGTAATCGGCACGACGACACAGCTACAGCCTGTTAAGGGCTCAAGGGGTACAATAGCAGCACTTAGCAAACCAACTTCGGAAGGAGGATGGATTGATCAGTAGTAAAGAAGTCTTCA
>NZ_JBSSEF010000063.1:0-1419 GCF_054061455.1 Thermostichus sp. OS-CIW-20 | reverse complement strand
GGCGTCCCCGCCGTGCTGGTGCTGGTGCTGAAGCTGGTCGAGAAGCTGGCCGTGTAGGAGAAGGTCTGGTTGGGGATAACCAGGGTCAGGTTGACCGGGCCAGCGAGCAGACTGCTAGAGGCAGTGAAGGTGGCTACTTGAGCTTGATTATAAGTAACCAACGGACCGGTAAATGTGAAGGCAACATCAATTCCAACGCCACCTATCTGTACACTCTGCGTAATGGTAGCCTGACTAGTGGGTAGGAAAGCAGTAAAGGTGCTTCCTGCAGCACTGAAGCTTACCGTAACTGGGTTGGTGGCCAGGAGGGTAATCGTGAGGGTGGCTGGGGAGGCGGTGTTAACTTGATAGGTGCTTGCACTGGTAGTTAGATTATTTAGCGTAACGGACCCAGTGAACTGTACTAGCACAGGAGCAACCGCGTTAAATGCAGGTGCTCCAGAAGCACTTGCAGAAGTTGTGGCGCTAGAGGAAGTAGTTAAGGTGGGGAATACTGACGTGGCCTGGTTGTTCCACACCTCCTTGGCACACTGCAGCCGCACCTGGTAGAAGCGCGGGCCTGGCGCCGATACCGCCCGCTGCACCCCAGGCCCCACATCCGCCAGCCGCGGCCCCGCCGACGCATCGTTCCCCAGCACGTTGCCGGTGAAGCTCAAAGCCACAAAGCCAGAAGTCGCCGGCGCAAAGAAGTCGCTGGACACCACGTTGTCAACCGCGCCCAGCCGCACCTCTTGGAACACCACACTGTTGGCCGCTAGGTTGTGGGGAGTGACATCCAGGAAGAAGAAGCCCCGCCCCTTGTCGCCAATAATACCAGGAATGGTGGTCGAGTCGTTGGAGGGCAACTGCACCAGTGTCAACTGCGCCCCCTGCACAATCGCGTTGCGGGGAATGGCGTCGGGAATGGGGAAGGAAAGCACCGCCCGGAAGTCAGAGTAGGTGCCCACCGGCAGGTTCTCGGCTGTGCCGGAGCGGCGGATGCCAAAGCCAACGGGAATGACAGTGGGGTTGGAGAAGACTTGTCCCCCCGGAGTGAGAGCGGCCAGTTGGGTGGGCAGAGCGCTGATGGGGCCAGCAGTGGTGGGAGTGGGAGCAGGAACAGGGGTTGGAGTCGGTGACGGCGGAGCCGGGGGAGCCGGCGGGGGTGGTGGGGGTGGGGGCGGCACGGGTGTAACAGTGCTGGTGCTGCTTTCTTCGCCGCAACCGGTGAGCAACAAAGGTAGCAGCACCACCGTCGAAGCCAGAGACAGAGACCCGAGTGACTTGAGCAGCCACTTGTGCATTGTTCCGTTCATTGTTCTCCTCTCAACCAAAAAAGTGAGGTTCGGCTGAACACTTCCCTTAACCTACCCGATCAACTCGCCCAGGGCAAGCCAGGCCGTAGGAAAGAGCCAATCTAGTCTACCCGGCCATTGAAGG
>NZ_JBSSEF010000062.1:0-1803 GCF_054061455.1 Thermostichus sp. OS-CIW-20 | reverse complement strand
CCTCTTGTGGTGGGGTCACCGTTGAGGAGTTGAAGAAGTATGTCGAGCAGCAGGCAACGCCCAGATTGTGAGACTCAGGGGCATTGAACCCCTTCATCTCACCGCCTATCCCCCATCCCGCCAAGCTGCGCTGTGGCGGGAGTACCCCAGAGGTTCTGATGGGGAGTCGGGATCCCCGCCCAACGCCCCAGCTCCGTGATGGCGCCGACAATGCTCTCGATCTCCGTCGGTTGCCCCCGCTCGATATCCTGCAGCATCGAGGTGCGATGGGAGCCCACACGGGCTGCATCCTTCAGCCGCTCTTCCAAAGAGACCGGCAGCCGGATCCCAAATGCTTGGGCCACCGCCTCGGTTTCCTGCATCGCCGACCGAACCAAAGCATGGGTGGGCGGGTACTGGGCAATTGCGTCTTGGGCCGCGCGGGTAAGGGCGCTGATGGGATTGAAGGCGGCGTTCCCCCAAAGTTTTTGCCAGATCTCGACCCGAATTTGGGAGGTGAGGGCCACAGAAAGCTGCCCCTGCTCAAAGATGGCCGCCAGAGAGCGCAGCCGCTCCGACAACGACCCATCCGGCTCTCCCAGAATGTAGCGCCCGCCACCGGTATGCAAAACTACCCCCGGCTCTGCCAACTGCACGGCGATGTACACCACACAGCCGATCACCCGCTCGACTGGCAGATGCGCGGCGATCACCCCGCCCGGATCCACCGAAGTCAAGGAGCGCCCCTCAAACTCGCCGCCATGCCGGTAAAAGTACCACCGGGGGATACCATTCTGGACAACCACAACGGGGCTATCCGGGCCACACAGGGATCCCAATTGCGGGGCAAGCAGGGGCAAGCTGTGGGCCTTGACAGCAACGATCACCACATCTTGCCGCCCCAGCTCAGCCAAGTCGTCGCTGGCCGTCAGCCGCTCTACCCAAGCCACAGGGGGATCCCCCTGCCGGATCAGCTTCAAGCCTTGGCTGCGGATGGCCTGCAGGTGGGATCCCCGCGCCACCACACTGACTGAAAAGCCGGCGCGAGCCAGGCAAACGGCCAAATGCCCCCCGACTGCCCCGGCGCCGACGATGCCGATTTTCATGTTTTACCAAATGAGGAAATCCCTACTCGGCCCCGCCCTGGGTGATGCGCAAGATCCCGTATCCAAGCGCCACACCCACTAGGGTCAGGACGATGGAGAGCCCAGCAATGGTGAAGATCTCACTAGCCATAGATTCCTCTCAGGTGGATTGCCTCGCCCTTCAAGGATATCGGATCTTGTGCCTTCGGCCTTCCCCAGGGTGAGGCAGCCCCTCTAGCTCAATATCTCAGGAGAGAAAAACCGCAAAGATTACAGTCTGTGAAGATCCCAGCCACCTCGGACTTGATGGGAACGAGTCCCCCCCCTCTATAATGAAAGCAATTTACAAGTCTTTACTGGCGTAGGCTAAATTGTAATGCCGACAGCCGTGAAACTTGTTCGGTGGCCCTAGGGCGGCTCGTCGGGATCGCCACAGCTCTGCTGAGGATTCCAAGAGCAGTTCGGAACGCCAGCAAAGCTGCCTGAAGCAGCGGTTGGTCAGTTCTGGCCAGGAATCCGTGCAGGGAAACCAAGGCGACAAGTTCGCAGACTGAGTCTTTATACCTAGGCACCAGTCTTGCTTCAAAGGAGCAAAATTTGTAGTTTCATTAATGTCCTCATCATGTTTTTAAGGAGAGGTTGAGATGACCATCGCAGTAGGGCGCGCGCGCCAGGAGCGAGGATGGTTCGACATCGTCGACGACTGGCTCAAGCGCGACAGATTCGTGTTTATCGGCTG
>NZ_JBSSEF010000060.1:0-5274 GCF_054061455.1 Thermostichus sp. OS-CIW-20 | reverse complement strand
GAAACTATATCAACGACCCCCATCATGGGTAAGCGACTAAAGTGGCTAGCGGGCTTTTCCGCCCCGCACTCAAGTGCGGGGCTACCAAGCTATCCCTTTGTGTGTAGGGGCGTCTTGACAGCGCCTTCGCGATTCCGGTTGTGGACTGCGTGAGAATTCCCCGACTTGAGTCGGGGGAGTGTCAAAAAGCACTTGGCGTGGATGCCGAGGCTTGTGTCGCCGTTTTTTAGTTAAGAAAAAGACGCGAGCTCTCGGAAAAAAGCGCGTAGAGTCGCAGAGCTCCTAGGATTGCCCCTTCCCTGGAGAGGGAGGATAAAGCAAGGCTTCCAGCTCCTGTAGAGCCTGCTCTAGATTGTCGTTGACGATCACGTAGTCGAATTCGTCTTTGGCATCCAATTCTTTGCGAGCCTGTTGCAGACGGCGTTGGATGCTGGCTTCAGAGTCTTGTCCGCGTTCGCGAATGCGGCGTTCGAGCTCTTCTAGCGAGGGAGGAGACAGGAAGATGCGAATGGCATCGGGACACTGTTGTCTCACCTGGCGGGCCCCGGCCAGTTCAATTTCCAGAAGCACATCCTGACCCTGGCTGAGTTTTTGGAACACGATCTCGCGGGGAGTGCCGTAAAAGTTACCTGCGTACTGGGCCCATTCCAACAACTCATCGGCTTCAATCAGGTTGAGGAACTCCTCGCGAGTGCGGAAGTAGTAGTTGACGCCTTCCTGTTCCCCAGGGCGGGGGGGGCGGGTGGTTACCGAGACAGAAAAGTACAGCTCAGGGTGGCGCTGGCGCAATTGGCTGACCAGAGTGCCTTTGCCCACCCCACTGGGCCCTGTCAAAACCACCAGGCGACCGCGAGTGGCAGGAGGCCGAGGGGCTTCCTGTTGCTGCAGGCACTCAGGGGGAGTTGGCGAGGAGAGCGTAGTGGAAGAAACTGCCATAGGCGGAGAGCGACAAAGGACGGCTGGACAGTTGGCTGGTTTGTTTTAGGATATCTCACTCTCGGCCTCGCAGGCTGCTTGTGAGGCCCTTACTCAGGTTCCTCCGGCGCACCGACTTTGGCAGTAAGGAAGCGGTTGGCAACGGTTTCCGGCTGAATGGCCGAGAGGATGACGTGCCCGGAATCGGTGATGATTACGGCGCGGGTGCGGCGACCGTAGGTCGCGTCCACCAACTGGCCTCTTTCGCGGGCGTCGCTAATGATGCGTTTGATGGGAGCTGACTCAGGACTGACAATGGCGATAACGCGCCCGGCGGCGACGATATTGCCAAAGCCGATGTTGATTAGGCGAGTATCCATGGTTAATCAGCCAATCTAGCGCCTGTCCGGCCAGCAGCCTTCATCTGAATGCGCGGGACACCCCACCGTCTATACGGTGGGGAGCGATAGCGCCTAATATAACCAGCATGACCCAAGTCCTGACTATCTTCTGCAAGCTCAAGGTATCTGCCTCGCAAGCCACAAAGCTGGATGCAACTTTGGATGCCTTTGCCCAGGCCTGCCAACCAAAACACGCCAGAGAAGATAACCAACGCTCTTCAGCTTCAGTCTCTGAGCGACCGCGAAATCCATGCACGGTTTGGGCTGTCCAGCAACTTGGCTGTGCAGGTATGTAGGTCCATCCCCCCGTATACGGGGGGTGTGGAGGGCGGTTGGAGCCGGGTAGTTTACCCTTTTTCCCAAGAAAGTGCAGGTATTAGGCAGCAAGCCGTTCTATGGCTACTGGAAATGGCTTTCTCCTCAGAGAAGCAAAGCCTTGTCAACGTCTGCGCTGGCGACGAGGAGGCCCCTTGCGTTTGCAAATTCTCGGTGGCGTTTTGCTTAGCAAGGCTGGATTCCGCTTTTGAGCTCTAGAGCACGCCGTTGAAGGTAAAGCTGCCGCTGCCCAGCCGCTCCTGGCGATCGAAAACGCTGATGGTGAGTTGATGGGATCCCGTCTGGGTGACGGTAAAGCGGCTCTGGGGCAGGGTAAGCCCTGTTACGGTACAGGCGGTGGCTCCAACGAAGCAGCCGGGCAATTGGGAAGCGTCGAAAGCCCCTAGGGTTACAAAGTTGCCCAGGGGAGTGGTGACGGCAGCCAAGAAAGCGTTGGATCCGCGGATCCCGGCAGGAGCCTCGACGCGGAAGGAGACGACAAAGGTGGGGGTTTGCCCTACGGGGACGGTGCGGGGCGAGAGATCGGTGATGGTGAGAGAAGGAGGAGGGAGGGGCGTCGGCAGGGGCAGGGGGCTGCTGCTGGTCGTCTCCCCGCATCCCGCCAAAACGACGCCCAGGAGCCACAGCAGGGGGATCCGTCTGTTCAGGAGTTGGGCAGGCTGCATAGGTTTCCGTTACCTTCAAATGAGCTGGGTTGCAAGTCTTCTCTTGGCAGAAAGGGAGGGTTCCTCCTATCCTCCCCTGCCCAGGGCTTTGGCTCCATTGTGGCGGGAGGGTCTCGACGGAGCCAGTCCTTGGAAAGGAGAAAACCTGGCTAGAAGCAGCCTGAGCTCCTTCGCCTATTCCTCTTGCAGGAGCTTTTGGCAGGCATTGGCAATGGCCCAGTCTTCCTGGGCTGAGATGACCAACACCCGCACCGGAGCATCAGAGGTGCTGATGTCGCAGTTGCGCGGGGATCCGGCGTTGAGAACTGGGTCGATCTGGATCCCCAAAAAGCCTAGGTTGGCACAGGCTGCGGCCCGTACCGGCGCCGCGTTTTCCCCGATGCCGCCGGAGAAGACCAAAGCATCCAGCCGATCCAGGCTCATGAGCATGGCCCCAATCTGGCTGCGCAGGCGGTGGATGAAGAGGTTAAAGGCCAGCTCGGCGCGGGCATGGCCTGCCTGCATGGCTTCCAGGATAACTCGCATGTCGCCGCTCAGGCCAGACACGCCCTTCAGGCCCGATTCCCGGTTCAAGATCCGGTCTAGCTCCTCCACACTCATCCCCCGACGCAACTGATGGATCAAAATCCCCGGATCCACCGAGCCGGAGCGGGATCCCATCATCAGGCCCTCCAGGGGGGTGTAGCCCATGGTGGTGTCGACGCTGTGGCCCCCGCGAATGGCCGCCAGAGAACAGCCATTGCCCAGGTGGCAGGTGATGAGCTGCAGCTCTTCCAGGGGCCGGCCCAGGATCTCAGCGGCGCGGCGGGCGCAGTGCTCGTGGTTGATGCCGTGGAAGCCGTAGCGGCGGATCCCTTGCTCGGCCCAGGCGTAGGGAAGAGGATAGAGGGCGGCTGCCGCAGGCATCTGCTGGTGAAAAGCGGTGTCGAAGACAGCCACCTGCGGGATCCCAGGCAACAGTTGGCGCAGGAGGCGAATGCCCTCAAGAGCAGGGGGATTGTGAGCCGGTGCCAGGGGGCTTAGTTGCTCGATGGCCTGTTCCACCTCGGGCGTAATCAAGGTGGGCTGGCGATAGAGGGATCCCCCATGCACCACCCGGTGGCCAATGGCCTTGATCTCAGCCGCTGTGGCCAACGGGGATCCCTCCCCCTGCCAGAGGCTTTGAAAGAGGGGAGCCAAACCGCTAATGCCGGCTTCTGGGGCAAGGGGGGGAAAAGATTCCCAGGGGCCGCCCCGCCGCCGAGTTTGAATCAAGACTTGGCCGGACTGGTAGGCAAAGTCCACCTGCGCCTGCCAGAGGGGGGTGGCCTCCACCTTGCCCTCAACGGTTGCAAAGAGAGAGGACTTGAGGCTGCTGGAGCCGGCGTTGACGACCAGGATGGGCACGGGATCCCTCCTTTTATTCCAGGCTAGCTGGCCGTTTGCGCCTGCAGGGTTGGGAACTCAGGCAGTTTGCGCCTGGCGCACCAGGCCTGTGGCCGCCAGAGCAGCCAAGGCGCGATCCCGGTAGCGGGCGTAGCGCTCTTGTTTGCTGCGAACTTTTTGTCCCTCCAGCTCCGGCAGGAGGCCAAAATTGGCCGGCATGGGCTGGAAGTGCTTGGGATCGGCGCTGCTGATGAACTGGAATAGGGATCCCATCATCGTCTCCGGCGGCAGCGTGATCAAAGGCAGCCCCAGGGCCAGGCGGGCGGCGTTCTGTCCGGCCAGCCACCCTCCTGCCACGGCACAGGCGTAGCCTTCGGTGCCCACCAACTGGCCGGCAGCCAACAGCGTTGGCCGGCGGCGAAATTGCAACGTAGGCAACAGAAGCTGCGGCGAATTCAAAAAGGTGTTGCGATGCATCACGCCAAAGCGGACAAACTCCGCCGCCTCCAGGCCAGGGATGAGGCGAAAGACCCGCTGCTGTTCTCCCCACTTCAAATTGGTTTGAAAGCCCACCAGGTTCCACAGCTTGCCCGCTTTGTCCTCCTGGCGCAACTGCACCACCGCATAGGGCCGCGATCCCGTGCGCGGATCCACCAGCCCCACCGGCTTCAGGGGCCCGAAGCGGAGAGTATCTTTGCCGCGGCGGGCCATTTCTTCAATGGGCAGGCAGCCCTCGAAAAACTTGCGCTCCTCCTTTTCAAAGTCTTTGAGGGGCACCTGCTCGGCCTCCACCAGCGCCTGCCAGAAGCGCTCGTACTCCGCCTCGGTCATGGGGCAGTTGAGGTAGGCCGCTTCCCCCTTGTCGTAGCGGGAAGCCTGAAACACCACCGCCCGGTTGAGGGAATCCCCGGTAACAATGGGGCTGGAAGCGTCAAAAAAGCTCAGGTATTCCAGGCCCGTAAAAGCTTGCAGCGCCTTAGCTAAGGGCTCGCTGGTCAGCGGGCCCGTGCAGAGGACGGCTATCCCTTCCGGGATCCCGGTCACCTCCTCCCGGCGCAGGGTGATGAGGGGATGGTTGGCGATGGCTTCCGTTAGGGCCTGGCTAAAGCGGGCCCGATCCACGGCCAGGGCTCCCCCTGCCGGCACGGCGTGGCGATCGGCGGTGGCGATGACCAGGGATCCCAGTTGGCGCAGCTCTTCCTTGAGCAGGCCTGCCGCCCGGTCGCTGGCTAGGGCCCCGAAGGAATTGCTGCACACCAGCTCTCCCAGTTGATCCGTGTGGTGGGCCGGGCTCTGCCGCACAGGGCGCATCTCCGACAGGATGACGGGCACCCCCAACTGGGCAATCTGCCAGGCGGCTTCTGTCCCCGCCAGCCCCCCACCCACCACATGGATGGGAGCTAGGGTCTCTGCTCGGCTCATGGAATGGGGCATCATGACCTCCCGCAACAGTCCTCAGGAAGCGAAAAAGGGGCCCTCGCTGGGCCAGAAGAGCAACCTGATACATTTACGCTGAACACTGCTGAGCATTACTGCTCAGCGGTGAAGCGATAGCATTCTGTCCGTTTCCGTTGTCACTACGCGACGCTGAC
>NZ_JBSSEF010000059.1:0-5705 GCF_054061455.1 Thermostichus sp. OS-CIW-20 | reverse complement strand
TTGACACAAGTACTCTAATAGGGGGACTAGCTCCCTGTTCCTGACTCGAACCTGCTGACAGCCGCACTCCATCATTGTTGGCAAGCGGCATGGCAACCGCAGTCTGACATGGGCAAGCGATAATGCGAGAGGAAAGTCAACGGTACAATCACTACAACCATGCTGTGGGGCTAGCGGTTGTTTATCTTATTTTTTGGCCAAAGAGTAAGGAAAGAGGTCTTGGTAGGAGAAGTCAGGGACAGGTTGTTTGAGCTATGAAACTATATCAACGACCCCCATCATGGGTAAGCGACTAAAGTGGCTAGCGGGCTTTTCCGCCCCGCACTCAAGTGCGGGGCTACCAAGCTATCCTTTTGTGTCGGGAAGCAACCTGATCTTTTTTGGAGCGGCCATGAACGCGCGTCAACTGGCCCTCTTGGCTCTGCAGAAGATCGAGCGGCACAACGCCTATGCCGACGTGGTGCTAGAACACTTGTTGGCCCATAGCCGCCTGATCCCTGCCGACTGCCACCTGGTCAGCGAGTTGGTGTATGGGATTACCCGCCGTCGCCGCACCCTTGATGCCCTGATCGACTGCTTTGCCCGGCGCCCCGCCCACCAGCAACCGCTCGATTTGCGGCTGATTCTCTACCTTGGCTTCTACCAACTGGCTTTTCTGGATCACATCCCGCCCAGGGCCGCCATTCACACCAGCGTGGAGCTGGCCCGCCAGGTGGGCCTGGGATCCCTGACGGGGGTAGTCAACGGCATCTTGCGCGCCTACCAGCGGCAAGCGTTGGATGGGGCGGAAAAGGATCCCCTCAAGCCCTTGCAGGACACTCTGCCCACTGACCCGATTCAGGCCTTGGGGATCCGGCATAGCTTTCCCGATTGGCTGGTGCGCCTCTGGTGGGAGCGCCTGGGACCAGCCGAGACCGAGCAGTTGTGCGCCTGGTTCAACCAGCCGCCCCACCTGGATCTGCGGGTCAACCCGCTGCGGGCGGATGTGGACAAAGTCATCCAAGCCTTGGCAGAAGCGGGGATCCCTGCCTCACCCATCCCTGAGGTGCCGGGCGCCCTGCGCCTGGGACAACATGCCGGCGACATCACGGCCCTGCCCGGCTTTGCCCAAGGCTGGTGGAGCGTTCAGGATGCCAGCGCCCAGCAGGTGGTGCACTATCTGGATCCCCAGCCGGGAGAGCGAGTCATCGACTGCTGCGCCGCTCCGGGCGGCAAGACCACGCATATGGCCGAGCAGATGCAGGATCGCGGCGAGATCTGGGCCCTGGACCGCCATCCCCACCGCCTGCGCCGCCTAGAGGAAAATGTGCAGCGCTTGGGCTTGAGCTCGATCCGTCCCCTGGCCATCGACCTGCTCTCCCTGGACGCCGCTGCCGAACCTCCTGCACCCCTGCCCCCGTGGCAGAGCGCCGACCGAGTGTTGTTGGATGCCCCCTGCTCCGGCTTGGGCACCCTGCACCGCCACGCCGACGCCCGCTGGCGGCAAACCCCCGCCCAGATTCAAGAGCTGGCCCATCTGCAAGCTCAGCTTCTGCAGGTGGCAGCCCGGTGGCTCAAGCCGGGCGGACTGTTGGTGTACGCCACCTGCACCCTGCATCCTGCCGAAAACGAGGCAGTCATCCAGTCTTTTCTGAACCGGCATCCCCACTGGGCTGCCGAAGGGGATCCCCTGCTCATCTGGCCTCATCGCCAGGATCGGGATGGATTTTTTATCCAACGGTTGCGTCGCCGCGATTAAGCCTTCCCCGCCCCATCTCTCCTCTTCCTCCGCATGGCTTCTGAGCTGCTCACCAGCCCCAAAAACCCTTGGATCCGACAGTTGCGGCAGTTGCACCGCAGCAAAGGCCGGCGAGAACAGGGCGCCTTCCTGGTCGAGGGATCCCACCTCCTCGAAGAGGCGCTGGGGGTCGGCTGGCCTCTGCGAGCTGTCTGCTACACCTTCGACTGGGCTGAGCGTCACCCCCGCTTGTTGGCCAGCCTGCCCAAGCATCTGCGGCGGCAGGCCGTCAGCTTGGAAGTGATGGCGGCCCTCTCTACGACCGAGTCTCCGGAAGGGGTTGTAGCTGTGGCCGTTAGCCGGCAAATCGCCTCCCCTCCCCCAGAGGCGCTGCGCCTGGGCTTGGTGGTCGAAACGCTGCAAGATCCAGGTAATTTGGGATCCCTGATCCGCGTCGTGGCGGCCACCGGAGCCGATGGCCTCTGGCTAAGCGCAGACAGCGTCGATCCGGAAAACCCCAAAGTCCTGCGGGCCTCCGCCGGCCAGTGGTTTCGCCGCCCGCCTCAGGTTCTCTCTGACTTGCCCGCCTGGATCCAGTCCTGTCGTCGCCAAGGGATCCAAGTTTTGGCCGCCACCCTCGCCCCTCTGGCCACCTGTTACTGGGATCACGACCTCACTCGGCCAACCCTTTTTCTCTTGGGCAACGAAGGGGCTGGCCTGCAGGAATCGACGATCCAACTGGCCGATGCCCAGGTGCGGATCCCGATGGCTGCTGGCGTCGAGTCCCTCAACGTGGCCATGACCGGGGGATTGCTGCTCTACGAAGCTTTGCGCCAGCAGCGAGCCCAGTTGAGAGGCACAGCTTGAAGAGCCGCCCTCGTTTCAAAACTCCTCATCTGCAAAGATGGGGGCCTCAACCTCTTCCTGCTCTCCCTCCTCTATCCCCCCCGGTCGGCTGGCAGAAACCGTTACCCCTGCAGAAAGTTTTTCCCGCACAGCCGCTTCCACCTCCGCCAGGATCTCCGGCTTTTCTTTCAGGTAAACGACCAGATTGTCTCTCCCTTGGGCCACATTTTCCTCTTTGTAGCTGTACCAGGAACCGCGTCGTTTGAGAATGCCCATCTCCTCGGCCAGATCGACAATGCAGCCGATGTTGGAGATGCCCTGGCCGAAGATGATGTCGAATTCTGCCCGCCGGAATGGGGGAGCAACTTTGTTTTTCACCACCTTGACCCGCGCCCGGATCCCGTATTCTTCAGCACCTTTCTTCAGAGTTTGCACGCGGCGAATATCCAGCCGCACCGACGCATAGAACTTGAGGGCATTGCCGCCAGTGGTGGTTTCCTGGGGGCCGTAGCCGATGCCGCCGATTTTGGAGCGCAACTGGTTGAGGAACAGAACAATTGACCCGGTTTTGCTGACGTTGCCGGCAATCTTGCGCAGCGCTTGGCTCATCAGGCGGGCCTGTAACCCCACATGGGCGTCTCCCATATCCCCCTCGATCTCGGCGCGGGGAACCAACGCTGCCACCGAGTCCACCACCACAATGTCCACAGCAGCAGAGCGCACCAGTTGATCGACAATCTCCAGGGCGGCCTCCCCCGTGTCCGGCTGGGAGATGAGCAGATTCTGGATATCTACCCCCAAAGCCGCCGCGTAGGCGGGATCCAGCGCGTGCTCGGCATCCACAAAAGCAGCCGTTCCCCCTCGTTTTTGCACCTCAGCGATGGCGTGCAGAGCAACCGAGGTTTTCCCAGAAGATTCCGGCCCGAAGACTTCGATGATTCGCCCCTTGGGGTAGCCACCGCCCATGGCCAAGTCGAGGGTGATAGCGCCGCTGGGTATGGTCTCCACCCGCATCTGGGCCGCATCTCCCAGGCGCATGATCGCCCCTTTGCCAAAATTGCGCTCGATCTGGCCCAACACCTGATCCAGAGCTTTGCGTTTCTCCGACTTCAACTTGTCCAAGTCGTCGCCGTTGTTCACGTCGGCAGCTTTGCGGGCCATAACCAGCACCCTCCCCCAGGAGTCGCGGTGGAAAATCAAGCCTGCATTCTAACATTGTCGCCTTGTTGCCCCCAGCGGATCCCTTGATCTCCCTCCAATTGCAGTCAGCTCGTACCTTGCCTCGGTTCCAAGCTCCCCTCTCCCTGAGGGAGAGAGGTTGGGGGTGAGGGTCGCAGAACAGGTAGAGTGAGCTAGAAAGACCGGTTTAGGAATACTGCCGTGTTCACGACCCTGGTGTTGCGATCCCCCGGTCCAATTGTGTTTAGCTGGGGGCCATTCAGCCTACGCTGGTATGGCCTGCTGATCGGCTTAGCAACCGTTTTGGGCCTGTTTCTAGCTCGCCACCTGGCGGCACGGCGCGGTCTTCCCCCCAATTCCATGTCCGATCTGCTGCCGTGGCTGGTGGTGGGATCCCTGCCCCTTGCCCGTTTTTACTACGTGGCTTTTGAGTGGGAGCGATATCGAGATGGCCCTTGGTGGAAAGTCCTGGCCCTCTGGCAGGGGGGAATGGCCATCCATGGCGCTTTGCTCGGGGGCACTGCAGCGCTTTACCTGTTTGCCCACCGGCATCGGCTCAACTTCTGGCTGCTGGCCGATTGCATCGTTCCTTCCCTCAGCCTTGGCCAGAGCATCGGTCGCTGGGGCAACTTCTTCAACAACGAGGCCTATGGAAAGGCTTTGTCTCCGGCTAGTTCTCTGTGGATCCAACTGCAGCTCCCCGACGGATCCCGCGTGCATCCCACTTTTTTGTACGAATCCCTCTGGAACCTCGGCCTCTTCGGGATCCTGCTCTTTTTGAACTATCGGCGCCAGCCTCCGCCCGGTAGCCTCCTGGGCCTCTACCTGCTGGGGTATAGTCTTGGACGCTTCTGGATCGAGGGGCTGCGCGCCGACAGCCTCATGCTGGGGCCCCTGCGGGTGGCCCAGGGGGTGAGCCTACTGCTCATCGGAGCTGGCCTGGCCCTGATGCTGACCGCTCAAAGACGTGCTTCTGCTCACCTGAGCCCAGTGAGGCCCTCACCCGCTCTCTCGACAGGGATCCCTGCCCCTGAGCACCCCCCGAAGGAGCCGTAAGCCATGGCGAGCGCACGAGATGAAGAGCTTTGGCAACAAGCTTCCCCTCTGGTGTTGTCCTCTGCCGCTGCCACCCAATCGCTGGCGGCCCTGGTGGCTCAGGCCGCCGTTCGCCTCCTCAGAGGCCCGCAACACAGCCCCCAGCGCAGGAGCAAGACAGACTCCCCTCCCGGCCTGGTGATCCTTCTAGAGGGCAATCTGGGCAGCGGCAAAACCACCTTTGTGCAGGGGCTGGGGCAAGGGCTGGGGATCCCGGAGCCCATCGACAGCCCCACCTTCGTGCTGGTGCAGGAATACCACACGGGACGGATCCCTCTTTTTCATTGCGATCTCTACCGTCTAGAGTCCGCCTCTGGCGGAGCCGAGTCCTCAGCTCTGGACGATCTGGGGCTGGAAGAACTTTGGAGCCAAGCTGGGATCACCGCCATCGAGTGGCCTCAGTACCTGCCCTACTGGCCAGCAACCTACCTCTGGCTGTGCCTAGAAGCCCATCCCCAGGCAGAGGGATCCCGCCTGCTGTATGCCAAGGGCAAAGGATCCCAGCTCGCCCACCTTTGGCAACAAGTTCTCTCTCAATTCACCCAGCAAGACCCTCAAGAGAACGGGATTCTCTTCTCCTCCTGAAAGGGGATCCCGAATTCGTATGGACTTACCCTCAACCCAAGAGCCAAAACTCGCGCAACTGAAAAGACGGAGCTCACTTTCCTCGGCAATAGCCACGCCATCCCCTTCTCGCAAGGGCAGCCCGTTCAGAGTCGCATTGCCCCGGGCTACCTGCAGCCACCCATAACGCTCCTTATCCAAGCGTTGGCTGGTGGGTGGTATTGACATATGGGTTGAGGTGGGGGTAAGGTAGTAAAGCGCCAGCAAGGCCACCGGCCACGGCGCGCCAGAACCTTGACAAGTA
>NZ_JBSSEF010000058.1:0-5926 GCF_054061455.1 Thermostichus sp. OS-CIW-20 | reverse complement strand
GGGACTGGGGGGCTGGGGGGCTGGGATATAGGGGGGTACAGAGCGGGGCTTCCAGGACTACGTCCCGCTAGCGCGAACGGCGGATTAGCTAAAACCACTATACTGATAGGCTCTTGAAGGTTTCAGGAAAAGCCATGAAAGCCGTGCGCCTGGCGGTGATCGACTATGATGCCGGCAACCTGCATTCAGCTTGCAAAGGGCTGGAGCGGGCCGGGGCCGAGGTGCAGCTAGTCACAGAGCCGGCTGGGCTAGCGGCTTTTGATGGCCTTGTCCTGCCCGGCGATGGGGCCTTTGACCCAGCCATGCAGCAGTTGCGGGCGCGCGGCTTTGGGGAGGCAATCCGACAAGCCATCGAGCGGCAGCAGCCTTTCTTGGGCATTTGTATTGGTTTGCAAGTTTTGTTCGAAGACAGCGAAGAGGGGACAGAGCCGGGGCTGGGCATCGTGCCGGGGCGGGTGCAGCGCTTTCGACCGGAGCCGGGCCTGCGCATCCCCCACATGGGCTGGAACCAGTTGCACCTTACCCAGCCCGACTCTCCCCTTTGGGCAGGGATCCCCGAGCAAAGCTGGGTTTACTTTGTCCACTCCTACCACGCGGTGCCCAAGGATCCAAGCTGGGTGGTCGCCACCACCCAGCACGGCAGCCAAACCTGTGTGGCCGCCATTGCCCGCGGCACCTTGTTTGCCACCCAATTTCACCCCGAAAAGTCCGGCCCTGTAGGCTTGAAGATATTGCAAAACTTTGTCGAGTTTGTTGCCCGTCGCTTGCCTGCTGCCGGCGCCTAGCGTTTCATGAACTACTGGCTGATGAAATCGGAGCCCAGCGTCTACAGCATCTGGGATCTGCAGCGGGACGGTCAAACCCTTTGGGACGGCGTGCGCAACTACCAAGCCCGCAACTACTTGAAGGCCATGCAGGTTGGGGATCGCGCCTTTTTCTACCACTCCAACGCCGACCCCCCCGGCATAGCCGGCCTGATGGAGATCGTGGAGACTCAGGTGGTGGATCCCAGCCAGTTTGATCCCACCAGCCCCTACTACGATCCCAAGTCAACCCCTGCAGCGCCCCGCTGGCAGACAGTGCGGGTGCAATTTGTTGCCGCCTTTGGGCGCTTGATCCCTTTGGCCCAGTTAAGGGCCACTTTTACCCCTGCGGAGTTAGAAGTGGTGCGGCGAGGCACGCGACTGTCGGTGATGCCTGTTCCCCAGGCTGTGGCAGAACGGCTGCTGGCCTTGGCAGCCGTTCCCCTCTAGGGTTTCCCCTGGCTGCGATCCCGGCCAAGCCTGCTTGCCCTAGGCCATTTTTGCTTTCAAAAGCCAAAGGCTGAGAGGCCCCAGCGCTGCAAGCTCTCGAAAGCGGCGTAGGCCGTTAAATCCGGCTGCAGGGGCGTAATCGACACATACCCCTCGGCAACCGCCCGCACATCGGAACAGGGATCCACCTCCTCTTCCACCACCTCTCCTGCCAGCCAGTAGTAGGCCTTGCCGCGGGGATCTACCCGTTTCTCGTAGAGATCCGTGTACTTGCGCCAGGCCAGGCGGGCCAAGACCATGCCGCGTATTTCAGCCAACCCTAGCGGGGGGACATTGACGTTCAACAGCATCGGCTTCTCTAAAGGCTTCAGGCTCAGCTTCTCCAGCAGCATCAGCACCACCTGGGCCGCCGGCTGAAAATCCTGGTGGGTAAAGCTGGCCAGGCTCACGGCTAGGCTGGGGATCCCTTCCAGCAGCCCTTCCATGGCTGCCGAGACGGTGCCGGAATAGAGCACATCAGTGCCCAGATTGGCTCCCTGGTTGATGCCGGCAATGACCCAGTCAGGGGGCTGCTGCAGCAGACCGTCCAGGCCCAACTTGACGCAGTCCGAGGGCGTGCCCGAACAGGCCCAAGCTTGCACCTCTGGCGGAAACCCCTCCCGCACCGGATCCACTCGCAGCGGCTTGTGCAACGTCAAGGCGTGGCCGGTAGCCGAGCGCTCCCGATCCGGACAGACCACCGTGATCTGATGTCCACCCACCTGAGCCAGCGCAGCGGCCAGACATCGCACCCCCGCCGCCTGGATGCCATCGTCGTTGCTGATAAGGATATTCATCGCAGCCACCCCACACCTGTACTCAGACATCCACCAGTCTGACCCCATTCTGCGCCATCCCCTAGCTGGCTGAGTTCGGCGACAAGCTCTGAAAATTTACGGCTTCTTGAGGTTATTATTGGACGTAGCCTTTTGAACAATATCGGTAGAAACCCGATGTCGCCCCATAGGGTTCAGTGCCATTATGAAGCTAAGGTAAAGTAAGCCTGTAGGTTCTCTCCTCTTTGTTTTGCCCCCTTGCGGTTTCCCCATCCTCTCACGACTCCGTTCCGCGGACGCGAAGGCGAAAGCGTTGTGTTGCAACAGTAGCCAGGTAAAGCTGGGGAGTCTGTAAAACCCATCAGGTCGCTCGAGCGACAGGAAGTTGATCCCATGACACTTGTTTCCATCACATCGGCAGCAGAGGCTCAGGAATGGCGGGAACTCCGCCAGTGGGCCGAAGAGCACTACCGCTCTCGTACGTTTCCTAAAGATGTGCGCATTCCAACTCGTCCGGGATTGGTGTACATCCCCCAAGAGGGCGTGGTGCGCCTGGTCAGCCAAACGCCGGAGCGGCGGGAGGTTTTTGTCGGGTTTATCACGCCCGGGGTGCCCTTTGAGCTGAGCAACCCGGAGCGCTTTGAGCTAAAAGCCTGCACCCATGTCGATCGCACGACGGTGATGTGGTTTTACTGGCAGGATTTGGAGCAGTGGCCCTATCTGCACCAGAAAATTCAAGAAAGCTTCCGCCAGCAACTGCAACGCAAGTTGCTCTGGCTGGGCAACTTGGGCCAGCGTCGGGCCATCGACCGCCTGAAGGGCTTTTTGACCTTGTTAATCGACGAGTATGGGCAGCCCTGTGAGCAGGGGATGTACCTCCCCTGGCCCCTCACCCACGCCCAGATCGGGGATGCCATTGGTGCCACCCGCGTGACGGTTACTCGCCTGCTGGGATCCCTGCGCTCGAAGGGGTTTGTGCAGGTGCTGGATCAAAACTTAATCTGCATCCCCAACGGGGTGAAGCTGCAGCCGACGCCAAAAAAGGCGGCCAGCGCCTGACCCTGCGATTTCAGTGCAATTTCAAAGTGCTCTGGTAAGCCGATGGGCCTACAGCTCCACTGTCGTGTTTGGGGAGAAGGGATCCCTTCGCTGCCCATCCTGCTGCTCCACGGCCATCCGGGCAATGCCGACTGCATGGAAGTCTTTGCCGAGGCGGTGGCGGGGATGCACCCCTGTGTGGCGCCGGATCTGCGCGGCTACGGGCGTTCGCAGGTGCGGGATCCCTTTGAGATGTCGGCCCACCTGGAGGACTTGCAGGAGCTGCTGGATCGCCTGGGCTGGCAGGAGTGTCTGCTACTGGGCTGGTCTTTGGGCGGGATCCTAGCCCTAGAGTTGGCTTTGCGCCTACCCCAGCGGGTCAAAGGCTTGATCCTAGTAGCCAGCGCTGCCTGTCCCCGCAGCAACCATCCCCCTACCGATTTTTGGGATCAGCTCAACACCGGCATTGCTTCGCTGCTCAACTGGCTTTGGCCCGGCTGGAGTTGGAACATCAACACCTTTGGCCGCCGCTCTCTCTACCGCTACCTAGTCCAGAGACATACCCCGAGAACCTATCGCTACCTGGCCCAGGCAGCTTTGCCGGCTTACCTGCATACCTCTCCTCAGGCTCGCCAAGCCCTACGCGCTGCCCTGCAGCAGGGCTACAACCGCGAGGGAGAGCTGCAGCAGCTGCACATACCTGTGTTGCTCATGGCTGGCGAGCGGGATCGCCACATCACTGCCGCCAGCAGCCTGGCCACTGCCCGCGCCTTGCCCCAGTGCACCTGCATTGTCTATCCCAACGTGGCCCACCTCTTCCCCTGGGAGATCCCCGACCAGGTAGGACGGGATCTGCGGCGCTGGCTTAGCGCTCAAGACTGGGACAAGGGGGACTCTCCCAACCCACCCTCAGCGGAAGAAGCCACAGCCTGAACCTGGGCCAGCTTGCGCAGCCGAGCAAAGGCCTCTTCCTCCAGGTGGATTTGCTGCTGCTGTTGTTCTTCCGGGGTGCGCAGGCGTTTCCCCAAAGGCTGTTGCAGCGTGCCCAAAAGTAAGGGCTCGGAGACTCCCGGCTCGGGGTGGATGACAGTGCGGGCTTGCAGGGTAAACACTGGCGAGCCGGTAGAGAAGCGACCTGGGGAGGCCAGATCGCTAGCTGCCTGCTTCAGCGTAAGGATCAGTTGCTCCGGGGTGATATCTGGGCTAACGGCAATGACCGCCCGCTCCGCCCCTTGGTCATAGACAGTGGTGTAGGGAGCAGCCCCGGGGATGCGGGAGCGGAAAATGGGCCCTAGGCTCAGAGCAAAACAGCCTGCCGTTAGGACCAAGGTAAAGGCCGTGTAGCCCACTAGCGAAAACTTCCAAGGCCAGTTGCGTATCCAGGCCAGCAGCGTTAGCAGCGCCAGGAAGACCGCTACTCCCAGCCCCACCTGGCTGGCAGAGGCGAAGAAAGATTGCAAAGAGCCATCCATCATTCGCAAACTACCTCTTGTTGACCCCAGAACTGCCGGCGGCTATATGCATTTTAGAGCCATTTCTTTATGCTACTAAATCAGCATTGCTGGCAAGAAGGACGCTGAAAAAATGCGAAGAAAACGAACCACGGTACTAGCGAAAGGACTATAGTGCCGGCGAAGCGGCTTGAGAGCTGTCGGCATGTCATCTTCAACTCTATCTGAAGGAGCGCATCACAGGCTTGATTCTACGGATCCCTCGGTAGCCCTGCGGATCGCAAGAGAGTCACTGTTCACCCTTGGCAACCTCACTGCCGGGATCCTCAGCGAATACCACGACGTCACTAGCAGCTCTGTGCTGCTGGAGAAGCTGCAGGCCTTTCGGGTTGTCTACGAAGAGGCCGTTGCCCGCCTACAGAAGCCCTCCTTCCGGATTGCCACCATTGGCACCACCTCTTCGGGTAAATCCACTATTGTGAACGCCCTCATTGGCCCGAAAATCGCGCCTATTGGGGCCCGGGAGATGAGTGCCGGGATTCCTGCAGATTAGGCACAGCGAGCGGAGCAGGCTAGTTATCCACAATACCGAAGGAGCTACCTGGGAATGCGGCAGGTGGGAAGACCTGAGGGACGAAGAAATCTACAGCCGGCTCAAGCTGACGATGGAGGCCTACCACCAAGAGCGGCGAAAGAAGAGGAAGAAGAGGGATGAAGCGGAGGTGGGCATCCCTCAGGTAGACGTTGAGTGTCCGCTGCTGCCGGTCAGAAATCCTTTTCTGTTAGGCCTGCCTGAGGGCTTACAGGTCGAGATTTATGACTTGCCTGGCCTAAACTCAATTCAAGATAGAACAAGCCTTAGGATTATCCAAGAGCATGTCAGCAAGTGCTTTAGCTTTGTTGCACTGGATTACTCTCAGACAGATTGGCAAGGACGGGAAACTCTCTTGAGAGAGCTAAAGGATGTCGTAGAGTTTCTCAGAGGTCAAACCAGTTTGATGGTCTTCTTGCTCAACAGGGTTGACATGCGGAATCAAACCGACAACCCTCTAGAGCAAAGGATCGAGGAGCTGAGGGAGGAAATTCAGGAGATTCTGGCTCTTCCAGAGCCGCCTTGCATCGTTCCTCTTTCTGCTATTGCACTCTTTTATGCTCAATGTGCCTGGGGAGCTAACTCTTCTGAAGCGTCGGATGTAGATCCCAGTACCAGGCGGTGAATGGTCAGCTCTCTTTTTAAAGACTGCTATAACTTCATTAAAGCCTCTACGAGAGGTGATACAGCCTGTTAAGGGCTCAAGGGGTACAATAGCAGCACTTAGCAAACCAACTTCGGAAGGAGGATGGATTGATCAGTAGTAAAGAAGTCTTC
>NZ_JBSSEF010000057.1:0-6211 GCF_054061455.1 Thermostichus sp. OS-CIW-20 | reverse complement strand
GTCAGCATCGCGTAGTGACAACGGAAACGGACAGAATGCTATCGCTTCACCGCTGAGCAGTAATGCTCAGCAGTGTTCAGCGTAAATGTATCAGGATTAGCGGCCCTGCAAGATAGGGATCTGCAGGGCGGGGGTTGGCGAAGGCCGGGCAGGAGAGTCCGCCTGGGTTTTCTCCTGCATCTGCTGCAGTTGCCGGATCAGTTCGGGCACCACCTGGTAGAGATCCCCCACGATGCCGTAGTGGGCAAATTTGAAGATGGGGGCAGAGCTGTCTTTGTTGATGGCGATGATGGTCTGGGACTTGTCCATGCCGACGCGGTGTTGGATGGCCCCGGAGATACCACAGGCGATGTAGAGCTGGGGGCGGACGGTCTTGCCAGTTTGCCCCACCTGGTGGGCATAGGGGATCCAGCCGGCATCCACAGCCTTGCGGGAGGAGCCGACGGCGCTGTTGGGGAAACAGGCGGCCAGCTCGCGCATCAGCTCAAAGCCGTCTGCCGATCCCAGCCCGTAGCCGCCAGCAACGATCACTTTGGCCCGCGTCAGATCGACGGCCTGGGAGAGGTTGCGCACCGTTTCCACAATTTGCAGCTTGAGATCCTCCGGCTCCAAGTTAACCGGCACCGGGATCACTTCTCCTTGGCGGGATCCGTCCCAGGGAAGCGGCTGCATCACCCCGGGGCGCACGGTGGCCATCTGCGGGTTTTTCCAGGGGCCGAGGATGCGGGCCTTGAGGGACTCGCCAAAGCTGGGCCGAATGGCGTACAGGCAGTCGGGGAAGAAGCCAGACTTGCCGGGATCTTTGCTGTTGCTGTACTCGAAGGGGCCGATGTCGAGCTCGGTGCAGTCGGCGGTCAGGCCGGTTTCCAGGTGGGCGGCCAGACGGGGGGCCAAGTCCCGACCGGTGGTGGTGGATCCCAGCAGGATGGTGTGGGGCGGCTGGGGCCAGCTTTTGATCAAGTCCAGGATAACGCGGCGGTAGGGCAGGGTGCGGTATTCGGCCAGCTCGGGGTGGTCGGCAACGAAGACCTGATCCGCCCCATGGCCGATCAGGATTGGGGGCAGGTGAGCGATGTTGTGCCCGAGGACAAGGGCGCTCAGGGTGGCTTCCAGCTTATCGGCCAGCCGTCGCCCCGCTCCCAACAGCTCCAGGCCGATGGGCTGCAACTCACCCTTGATCTGCTCGGCGAAGATCAACACCCGCTTGTGCTCCATAGAGCTTACGACTCCTCATCAAAGTAGAAAGGCTGGGAAGTTTGGTCAATTCCTATACAGATTTCCGCAACTTAGCGATAACTCACCTTTGGGCAGGCTGCAACTGAGAAGTTAAGGAATGGGTTTAGAGGGTGGAGTTAGCGGAAGGGGAAAGAGGGTAAAGCCTCTGGGGTAGCCAGGTAGAGGCTCAAGTCAAGTGCCTGAGCCAATTCCTTCACCAGTTGCGGCACGGGCTGCCCTTGAAAGATCTGACAGTTGCCGCCGATTTCCCCTACTTTTTCGGTGGCGGCCACGATGGTCGGGGATCCCTGGAGGCCGCAGCGCTTTGGATCGGCCCCCACATCGTCCAGGTTGAGGATCTGGATGGCCTCGGCCCGCGCCGCCTCATCCCGCATCAGCCGCTGCACCCGCTGCACACCGCGCAGGGTAGGATAGGCCAGACGCCGCGCCGAATTGGCTACCGTGACCAAGGCCGGCAGAGGCACCATCACGATTTGGGATCCCCCTTCGATGGCCCGCCGCGCCACCAGGATCCCATCCCGAATCTCGAAGGCTTCGCAATAGGTGACCTGAGGGATCCCCAACCGCTCCGCCAACTGCGGCCCCACCTGGGCCGTATCGCCGTCGGTGGTCTGGAGCCCACAGAAGATCACATCAGGCCGGCCAGCATAGCGAACCGTCTGGGCCAGGGTATACGCTGTGGCTAGGGTATCAGAAGCGGCCAAGCGGCGGTCGGTCATCAAAATGCCCCGATCCACCCCGTGGGCAATGGCCTCGTAGAGCACCTCAATGGCCGGGGGTGGCCCCATTGTAATTGCCGTTACTCTCGCCCCGTGTTGCCGTTTGGTTTGCAGAGCTGCTTCCAGTGCATAGCGATCAAAAGGGTTTAACATCCGCTTGGCCTTGGCGCGATCGATCGTGCCGTCACTGTTGATGCCGGCCTTGGCGTTTTGATCGGGAACTTGCTTAATCAGAACAAAAGTTTCCAAGGGCCTAAACTCCCTAGTGATCCCCTCCAGGTTAAAAGGGATCCCTGAGCACCACAAACTTATTCAGCTTTTTTTCGGGATCGGAAAAGCTATCTCGACTTCAAGCACCCCTAAGCTACTCTTCCCAATACATCTGTTTCTCAGGTTTGATTTCATTGACATGCTCCCCATGCCCAAAGGCAGGGGCCTTACGGCGTTCTTGGGTAACCCTAAACAAAGTTCGAGACACTCCCCTACTGCTCCATGCCGCTTCCGGTCTCCCATCCACCAACGCGAACAGGTCTCCCGTCGGCCTCTTTCGGGAGCAGCCTGGGATCCCTGCCACGAAAAGCTTTGGGGATACTTCGCGGATGAGGGATCCAATAAGGACGCAGACCGCACCTGCAGCCAGAAATAGCCTCCCAGCAAGCAGGATAAGTTGGCCTGCACCGGCAAGCCAATAGACAGAGGCTTCAAAATCGTTGCTGGCCTAACCCAGATTATCCAATCATCCGCTCAGACTTGGGTGGGAGCAGACTTCCATCAAACACTTGCTCTAGAGAGGGCTTAGTGGGCAAGCCAAAGCCATCCACCACCTGAGCAATCGAGGTTTCCATACGCGCGGGCACTACATCCCCCAAACCAATTTGTCGCACCTCATCGGTAACAAACAGGCGCGGCATTGCCAGGGTAAGGCGCAATTTCTCAATTGCCGTATCCAGCACTTGTCCGTCGGCCTTAGCTTTGTCCAGAAGGGCCAACATATTGCCATCGGTATCACGAATAGTGTCTTGCCAACCCTTGACATAGGCCCGCAAGAAAGCTTTGAATTGCTCAGGCTTCTCACGCAGCAATTGCACACGGGTGATGACGGCATTGCCATACAGCTCAAGGCCATAGTCGTTGTAAAGGAAAGCCGTGATGTCCTCCAAGCTGACGCCGCCCCGCACCAGATTGGGCATGGCTGAGGTCATAAAGCCGCTGATGGCATCCACCCGACCTTGGATGAGGAAAGGTTCGCGCAACTGCGGCTCCATAGTTACCCACTCCACCGAGCCCGGATCGATGCCGACTTGCTTGGCAAAGACCGGCCAGAGCCGACGCGGCGCATCCCCTGCCGGTGCTCCTAGCTTCTTGCCCGCCAGTTGGGCCGGCTCCCCAATGCCCTTATCTTTCAAGGTGTAGATGCCAAAGGGAGAGCGATTGAAGTGGACATAGATCGCTACCAAGGGCACGTCCGGATTTTTGGCATTGAACTCGATCATGGAGTAGGGATCCCCTTCCCCCAGGTCGTACTGGCCAGCGGCAATCTTGGTGATGGAATCGGCGGAGCCATAGCCGCGCTCGTAGGTGACCTCCAGCCCCTCTTCGGCGAAGTAGCCCTTCAAGATCGCCGTTACAAGGGGGGTATCCATCGAAGAGGGCAACCAAGAGAGGGTAAACTTCAGGGGCGTCAGTCCCTGGGAAACCAGAAGCGGCCCGCGGCTCTGAGCCCTCGCCTTTAGCCCTCCAACGGCAACCCAAGAGGCAGCCGCAGCAGCAGATTGAAGGAATTGACGACGCGACGATTTCGGGATGGACATACTAGTAAACTCCACAGCAGCTGTCTCAGCAGAAATCCGCAAGCGGGAAGGCGAGCATTACCGCCAAACAACTTAGCAAAGCAGAGTTAAACTTTTGTATTCGGTGATACTTTGTACCCAAAAGCTTGGCCTAAAGCTCTGTCCCGTCAATTTGTCAGAGCCATCTTCGCAAAGCAGGCGAGCAAAAGCAAAGTTTGGCTGGAGGAGCATCTATTCTTTATGTCAGATTTTGTCAGAGCCGGTTGGCTGTCGATATGATGATGCTTTTACTGCCCCAGGCATCCCTGGAACCTCTCTCGACGTCTGCCGACACGAACAGCCATGGCCACTCAACCCGTATCCACCTCGCTGATTCGGTTTCTCACCGCCGCCGTAGCCGAGAGCATTCGACGGGCCTCAGAGGCGGGGCAACTGGGATCCCTGGCCCCCCAGCAAGCCACAGCGATTGCCCCCGTGATCCAGATCCCCAGCGACCCTCGCTACGGCGATTACGCCTGTCCCACCCCCCTGGGCATGGCCAAGCTCTGCCGCCTAGCACCGGCCCAGATCGCCCAAACCCTGCAAAAACACTTGGATCTGCCGGACATCGAAACTCAGGTGGCGGGAGGAGGGTATCTCAACTTCCGGCTGGGGGATCCCTTTTTGGCCAAGCGCTTGCAAGAGCTGCTGCATCTGGGAGAAAACTTCGGCAAAACAGCCATTCCCCATCCTGAGCGCATTCTGCTGGAGTTTGTCTCCGCCAACCCGACGGGGCCTTTGCACGTCGGCCATGGGCGCTGGGCTGCCGTTGGCTCTACGTTGGCCAACTTGCTGCACTGGACGGGCCACCAGGTGGAGCGGGAGTTTTACATCAACGATGCCGGCAACCAGATGCGGCTCTTGGGCCAGTCTCTGGAGGTGCGGGTGCGGCAACTGCAGGGGGAAGAGGTGGCTCTGCCCGAAGATGCCTACCATGGCAGTTACTTGGTCGATATTGCCCGGCGGCTGTTGGGTCAGGTCAAGGCCGGGATCCGCCCTCTGCCCACCACCCTAGAGGAGTACACCGATTTTGCCTATGGGGAAATGCTGGCCTGGCAAAAGCAGACCCTGCAACAACTACGCACCGAGTTTGATCACTGGTTTAGCGAGCGCCGCCTGCACACCCCCGATCCCCAGACAGGCCTGAGCGCCATCCAGCAAGCTTTGCAGGAGCTGCAAGAGCGCGGCTTTCTCTACAAAGCCAAAGCGCCGCGGGGTGAGGATCCCAAGCCAGGGGCCGAAGAGGCCGTCTATTTCAAAACCCAAGAATTTGGCGACGACAAGGATCGGGTGGTGCAAAAGGCCGATGGTTCGTTCACTTATCTAGCCGCCGATATTGCCTACCACCGGGATAAAGTGCAGCGGGGATATCACCGGCTGATCAACATTCTTGGCTCGGATCACCATGGCTATATCGGCCGCTTAAAGGCGGCGGTGGGTGCCTTCAGCCCAGATGTCAAGCTGGAAATCTTGATTGGACAATTTGTCAAATTGTTCAAAACCGACCCACAAACCGGTGAGAAAACCGAAGTGCGCATGTCCAAGCGCACCGGCAACTTTGTCTCACTCAATGACCTGATCGAAGATCCAGAAATTGGCGTGGGGGTCGATGCAGCCCGCTGGTTTTTGCTTAGCAGCAGCATGGACAGCCCCATCAACTTCGATTTGGATTTGGCCGTCAAGCAAACTTTCGATAACCCGGTCGTGTATGTTCACTACAGCCATGCCCGCTGTTGCACTCTGCTGCGGCGGCTACAGGAAGAAGAAAAGGTTGAACTGACCAACAAAGTCCCTTTGACGGAGCAACAAAAACTGCCCTACAAAGAGCCAGAAGAGCGGGCCCTGCTGCTGCGCTTGTTGGCCTTGCCGGATGAGCTGATCGCCGCTGCCGAAGAGCGCGCTCCCCACAAGATCATCCGCTATGCAGAAGCCATCGCCGCCGATTTCAACAAGTTTTACGACAACTGCCGTATTTTGCCGCTCTTGAAAGAGGATCCCCTTTTGGCCCAAGCCCGCATCCAATTGGTGCAGGCCACGCAGCAGGTTTTGTTTAACGTCCTCACCGGCATTCTCGGCCTGAGCGCGCCGGAGTCTATGTGATTTACGAAGGAGTGCCGTAAGGCCCCCAGCTCACGCTCTGGGCGGAAGCCAGCTATAGCGGTCGCGAGTAGGTCAATTGCAATAAACCGTTCCACAACGCATAGTCATTTATCTCACCGTCAAGGTGAAACAAACGACCGGTTGCTTCCTGCTAAGGCCTCTGGCCCGCTAGCGCGATCAGTTGAAATAGATGGTAATAAAAACCACGACTGCTATCAGCCCCTTTGATTCCGGTACAGCCTGTTAAGGGCTCAAGGGGTACAATAGCAGCACTTAGCAAACCAACTTCGGAAGGAGGATGGATTGATCAGTAGTAAAGAAGTCTTC
>NZ_JBSSEF010000056.1:0-6743 GCF_054061455.1 Thermostichus sp. OS-CIW-20 | reverse complement strand
CACCGTTGAGGAGTTGAAGAAGTATGTCGAGCAGCAGGCAACGCCCAGATTGTGAGACTCAGGGGCATTGAACCCCTTCGTCTCACCGCCTATCCTACAGCCCGCCAAGCTGCGCTGTGGCGGGAGTACCCCGGAGGTTCTGATGGACAACCTCCTAAAGTCTCTGGGTCTTTGGGGGATCCTTAGAAAGCAGCTAGCGGATGGTTAACAGCTTGGTTTCGTCGGGAAAGGTGGCCTCTACTTGAATTTCCGGGATCCCTGGCATCACGTCCTCTCGGCTCAGCCACGTCAGACCTTCGCTCATCACCTGAGCAACGGTTTTCCCTTCCCGCGCCCCTCCAAGATAGCTGCGCTCAGGTAGGTCACCGCCTTGGGGTAATTGAGTTGGAGGCCCCACTGCCGCCGATCCCGAGCTAGCTGGACGGCCAGGTAGAGCAACCTCCTGGGGGGACAAGTACATGGAGCGACCTCGAAAGATACAAAACGATACAGAACAGGCAGCAGCAGGCTCACTTAGCCTAGAGTTGACTTAACACTTTAGTACCCCCTTTGGGCAAAAATAAGGATGCAGAGGCTACAGGGAGCTCCGCTTTTCTCGCCAAACCAAGAGCCTCCACCTCTTTCCACCTCTGCTGTTGCAATTTTCCGCGCCTGCAACCCAAGATGAAAGCGTAACAATAAAGTTAAAGAGAGAAGTAAAAGTTTATCTGATCCTCATTTAGCCCTAGCTTGGTTGACCTGAGATCCATTGGCTAATTCCCCTTAGCAGGTGTTGATTGGGTTCTTTTGAGCAGCCATGAAACTCGAACTGACTCCTAGACAACGGAAGATCCTGTGGGCAACGGTGCGCAGGTATATTGCCACGGCAGAACCTGTCGGCTCCAAAACCTTGGCCCAGTCCTACAACCTCGGAGTCAGCACGGCTACCATTCGCAACGACTTGGCCACGCTGGAGCAGGTTGGGTTGCTGTTCCAGCCCCACACCTCTGCCGGTCGGATCCCTTCTGACTTTGGCTATCGGGTCTATGTGAACGATCTGTTGAGCTCCGCCAACATGGATGGGATCCCGAACGATGCTCCCCAGCCGGAGCCCCATCCTGCGCTGCAGCAGTTGCTGGATCAGCTCAACCGTGAGCTGGGGGACGACCTCGATAGCTTCCTACAGAGGGTGGCACAGCTTTTGGCCCACTTGAGCGGTTGCATCGCCCTCATCACCCCTCCCCAGGGGCCGGTGGTAGCCGTTCACCACGTGCAGTTGTTGTCGGTGGGGCCGGGGCGGGTAATGGTGCTGGTGGTTACGGATTCCTATCAAACCCACTCGGCCTTGGTCAGCCCACCGGATTGGCCTGACGATCGGCGCGAGGATCTGGAAGATGAACTGCAGCTACTGAGCAACTTCCTCACCCTGAAATTGCGGGGCAAGACTTTTGCCGAGCTGCAGGATCTGAGCTGGTTGAAGCTGGATGAGGAGTTTCGCGCTTACAGCCATTGGCTGCAGCAACTGCTGCGCTCGGTAGTCCAACGCTACCTGCGGCCCTCTCTAGGACAGGTGTTCAGCGCGGGCATGACGGAGCTGATGCGGCAGCCGGAGTTTTCCCAGGCTCAGCGGATGCAGGCGGTGGCCCAGTTGCTCGAAGAGGGATCCGAGCAGCTGCAGGGGATGATCGGGCTCTATTCCACGCCAGGTTGCCTGTTCACGAGCGAAGCGGCTCTCTCGGCCCCGTCGGCCAGGGAGAAGGCATCCTCCAGCACCGCAGATCAGGATCCATCCCACAACGTTCCCGTGATCATCTACATTGGCAGCGAGAACCCGCTGGAATCGCTGCACCACTGCACGGTCATCGCCTCAGTTTATCGCCGCCGCTCGGCGCCGCTGGGGACGGTCACCTTGCTGGGGCCGACTCGCATGGCCTACGAGCGGAGCATTGCGGCTGTGCAGACGGTGGCCTCGCATCTCACTCGGGCCCTTGCCTGAGGGATCCCAGGTCTGGGTTGCCCCCGAGCAATAGCCAACTGTGGCCAGGCTTTCTCCTCTTCACTTGCGGGTTCAGTGTGCCATTCGCGAGCGGCAACTGCTTCGCCCCGGCCAGCGGCTGCTGGTAGCTTTTTCCGGCGGACAAGATTCTTTTTCCCTGCTCCAGATCTTGCGGGATTTGCAGCCGCGCTGGCGGTGGCAGATCTTTGTTTTGCACTGCGATCACCGTTGGTCAGCCGATGAGACGGCGTGTGCCCAGTTTTTGCAGGGATGGCTGCAACAGCAGGGCCTGCCCCACGCCGTTGAGACTGCCGATCCCATCCGCTGGGATGAGGCGGGGGCCAGGGCTTGGCGCTACCAGCAACTGGACAAATGGGCGCGCACCTGGAGCTGCGAGGCGGTGGCCACGGGGCACACGGCCAGCGACCGGGCGGAGACGTTTTTGTGGAACCTGCTGCGGGGCACGGGGGCTGCCGGCCTGGTCAGCCTAGATTGGCAACGGCGTTTGGACGAGCGGGATCCCACCTCCGCTTGGTTGGTGCGTCCCCTGCTGGGCCTTTCCCGCTGGGAAACGGAAGAGTTCTGCCGACAATACCAGTTGCCGGTCTGGCCGGATCGCAGCAACCAGGATTTGGCTCATGGCCGCAACCGCCTTCGCCTAGAGGTGATGCCCTATCTCAAGCAGCACTTTAACCCGCAACTGGAAGCGGCTTTGAATCGGGCGGCCACGCTGTTGCAGGCAGAGCATGAGCTGGTGGTGGCGCAAGCCGCCCAACTATGGTTGCAGGTGTACGAGCCGGCTTTGCCGGGGCTGCGACGGGATCCCTTGCGGGCTGCGCCCCTGGCTCTGCAGCGGCAGGTGATGTTCCAATTCTTGTCGCTGCTGCTGCCCCATCACCCGACTTTTGAGCAGGTGGAAGCCGGGATCCGGCTCCTGAAAGCAGGCCGCCGCAGCCGCAGCCCCGACTACCCAGGGGGTGGCTGGTTGGAGGTGAGGGGAGATTGCGTGGTCTGGGTTGCTGCTTCTCAGCCCGCCAGTTTTGTCCCCTAGGCCGGGATCGGCATGCCCACAAAAGCTCTTGGGCAAAGTTGTGGCTGCCCTATTTAGGTCCACTCCGGTCTTAACCAGAAGAAGCCGGCCAAGGGTGAACCCGGCCCGTTTGCGGCTGAAGGGCAACCTGGGGAGATGGGCACCCCTGGCAACCCAGAGCAAGGGGGAGTAGGTCAATCCGGCAACCGGCCAAACCTGACGCCGGGGTAGTAGTAGGCCAAGATTTGGCGGTAAGTCCAGCCCCGGCGGGCCAATTCTTGGGCGCCCCACTGGCTCATGCCGATGCCATGCCCGTACTTGGGATAGGGGCTAAAATCCGGCAGGCTTTTTAGGTAAGGGATCCCGCTCACCCCGACGGTTTGGCTGCCGGCGCTGGCGCTATACATGGCATTCACGAATTGCCCCCCATACACCATGACGATGCCGCGGGTGGCGTGTGTTGCTGCTAGGGCGGCTGCCGAGCGCTGCGACAGACCCCGATACACCTGGGAGCGGGTGTCGCTAAACACGTCAAACCAGCCGCGGGAATTGCGGTGGTGAAGAACATAGGTGCGGGCTGCCACCGCCTGGGCCTTGAGGGCCTCGGGCAGAAAGCGGGATCCCATCTCGGCTTCCACCACGCCGGCCACGTAGTCTTCCAGATCCACGTAATTGATGGCCAGCAAGCGGTTGTAGCCGGTCAGGAGCACTTTGCCAGAATACCAGCGGCCATCCACCGCCACCAGGCCACCCGCTTGCGGCTCGATGAACAACACCGGGCTGACCACCCCCTGCAGGCGCACCCCCTGAGGGCCGGGCTGGGCCAGAAACCCTTGCATGGGGGGCAACTCGGCCAGCACCTCTTGGCGGCTATTGGTCAGTTGGGCAGGGAGAGAAACCCCCACCACCAAAGGGGCGGTGGCATCGGCCAAGGCCACCCGCACCGTTACCCCCCAAGCGCTCTCGATCCATCCCCCTAAGGCGCCCACCAGCAGGGATCCCAGGAGGGCAAGCCAACCCCGTGCTCCCATCTGCCCAGAGTTCTTTTTTGTACAGCAACCCCAGCCTAGGATAGGGCAAATCGGACTTGGGGACAAAAATCAGGGTGCCTAGAGGGCAGGACGGGATCCCGTTGGCAGGGGAGGGGACGGCTGGGGCTGTTCCGAAGGGACAGGATCTGGCTGTCGAAACCGATCGGTTTCCAGGCCCAAGGCAAAGCGCAGGGAGGATCCCGGTCGCCCGTTGGAGAAGCAGAGAAAAGAGCCCAAGGAAGCCAACGCCAGAAGGGCGGCGTAGCCAAACATGGCCCGATACCCGAACCCCCCCGCCAGCGTGCCCAGGATCGGCCCCGCCAGCCCAATGCCCAAGTCAAAGCCACACATCACCAAGCTAAACAGGCGACCGCGCTCCGCCGGCTCAGAGCGATCCGCCACCAGGGCGGAGATCAGCGGGATCAAGGTGCCAAAACCCGACCCCACCACGATCCCGGCGGCGAGAAAAGCCGCAGCGCTGTCGGCAACCCTCAGGATCCCCATCGCCAGAGCATAGGTGGCCAGGCTGAGCGAGATGAACGGCCCCCGCCCGTAGCGGTCGGAAGCGCGACCAGCCAGCAGGCGCACGCCGAAGCTGGACAGGGCCACCGCCGTATAAAAAAGACCTGGATTCAGGGGAACTCCGGCCTCTTGGATCAACAGAGCCACAAACGTGGTCTGGGTGCCAAAGGCCAGGCCAACCAACAACATGACCCCGGCGAGAGAGCACACCTTCGGGCTGAGCACAAGGCCCCAAAACGCCCCATCCGAGGGCAGGGATCTCCAATCCCCACGGCGCTGCTCTCGAACCAATTGGGTACAGAAAAAGCCCACCAACCCCAGCAAAGCGGCGAAGAGAAACAGAGGGCCATAACCGGCCAGCTCCTGCAAAAAACCGCCCAAAGCAGGGCCGATGGCTACACCCATGGGATTGACCAAGCTCATGTAGCCCAAGATCTCGCCGCGTTTTTCTTCCGGGGCAAAATCCGCCACCAAAGTAACGTAGGCGGTGGCAAAAGCGGCGATGCTGATCCCATGAAAGGCCCGTACCAGCGCTATCCACGGGATCCAATCCCAAAGCCAGTACCCCAAAGGCGCCATCCCCGCCGCGCCCATGCCGATGAGCAACACAATGCGCCGACTGTGGCCATCCGCCAGCCGCCCCAGCCAAGGACGAAAAGCCAGCAGCCCAATCGAGAAGGCCCCCATCACCAAGCCCACCTCTTGGCTGGTGCCGCCCACATCCCGGACGTAGAGCGGCAGCGTGGGCAACAGCGCAGACAGACTGGCCCAAAAGAGCAGCCCGGCCACGAACAAAATGCCCAAGTTGCGCCGCTGTGCTGGCTGTAGCCGCCCAAATGCCCTCACGCCCACTCCTGATGAAACTCTTACAACCATGCCGAGGAGCAAAGCCGTCTCCACGGCATCCCCGAACAGAAGTATTACGAAATGTATATTTGGGTGGTGACTTTTTGGATCTTAACCTCTTGTCTGGAGCTGCGCAGGAGGGCAGACGTTAGCCTGGAAATGGCCTTTTTGTACGCTGGCCTATGGCGGAACGGTCGGATCCCTTGACTCGCGGTTTAGTTGCCCTGATTCGAGGCTACCAGGTGGCCATCTCCCCTCTGCTACCGCCTGCCTGCCGCTACTACCCCACCTGCTCCCAGTACACCCTGGAAGCCGTGCGGCGCTACGGTGCCATCCGAGGCGGTTGGCTGGGGATCCGCCGCCTCTGCCGCTGCCACCCTTGGCACCCGGGAGGCTACGACCCGGTGCCCGACTTGCCGGGATCCGCACCCGAGGAAAACGGTCGCCCCAGCCCAGATGGCCAACATTCTGGATCTGGGGGTTGAAGAGTTGCAGCTTTTAACCGCCGCTATCGGTAGCAGGCCACCGCCTCGATTTCCACCAAGGCATTCAAGGGCAGGCCAGCCACCTGCACGCAAGAGCGGGCCGGTGCCGGATCGGCGGCAAAAAACTCTCGATAAACCGCGTTCATGGCGGCAAAGTCTTTCATATCCGCCAAAAAAACGGTGGTCTTCACCACATTGGCCAAGCTTGTTCCCCCTGCTTCCAGCACGGCTTTCAGGTTCAGCAGCGCCTGCCGAGTTTGCGAGGCAACATCTTCCCCCGCCAGCTTGCCGGTTTTGGGATCCAGGCCCACCTGTCCGGCGGCGAATAGAAATGGCCCCGCAGCGGCAATGCCCTGGCTGTAAGGGCCGACAGGGGCAGGAGCAGCCTCGGTTCGCACCTCCTGCGGCCCTGCCTCAGCTCGAGTGGGGTGGTTAGGCTCAGAACTGACCGGCTTCCTCTGCTCCATGGGGATCGGCGGAACTCTGCAGCTAAGCTACCACAGGGGGATCCCGCAAAAAACAAGCCGGCAACGGCAAGATCAACTTGTCGACAAAAAGCAGTGCCTATGCCCTTGATCAAGTTGCAAACGCCTCTAAAGCCGGAACCTGCCGCTGTAGAGGCGCTGCTCAAGTCGCTCTCTGCTGCTCTGGCCAAACAGGTGGGCAAGCTGGAAGCCTACGTGATGACCGCCTTTGAAGGAGGGATCCCGATGACCTTTGCCGGCAGTGGGGATCCCTGCTGCTATGTGGAGATCAAGATTGACACTCCCACCGCCTAAAGGCGGGGGATTCTTACGCAGTCCACAAAAGAACCCGTAACGGCGTTGTCAAAGCGCCTCTAGACAGTTCCTGAA
>NZ_JBSSEF010000055.1:0-7315 GCF_054061455.1 Thermostichus sp. OS-CIW-20 | reverse complement strand
CTTTCCCGAATGGCCTGGCGTAGCTGCTCGATTTCTCGACTGCGGGCGGCGTTTTGCTCGCTCAGCTCGGCGTGGCTTTCCCGAATGGCCTGGCGTAGCTGCTCGATTTCCCGGCTGCGAGCGGCGTTTTGCTCGCTCAGCTCGGCGTGGCTTTCCCGAATGGCCTGGCGTAGCTGCTCGATTTCTCGACTGCGGGCGGCGTTTTGCTCGCTCAGCTCGGCGTGGCTTTCCCGAATGGCCTGGCGCAGCTCTTGGATCTCGCGGCTGTTAGCAGCAGTTTGCTCGGCTGCCTGAGCTAGGAGTTGTTCTACTCGATCTAAGCGGTCTTGGCCGTTCATTCTGAAACCCTTGGATACCCACCGCGGGAACTACAAACCCATTCCTGCCAATGTGTCAATCACCTGCTCCAGGATCAGCGTGAGGTTGGGGTGAGAGGTTTCAAACAGTGCCAGCGCTTCCCCAATGCGAGCTTTGCGCCCTGGGTTTTGTTGGCCCTTGGTTGGGGATCCCAGCTCTGCCAGCACGGCTTCCACCTCCTGGCGGATGGCGGCAATGTGCTGCCGCTGCCTTTCATCCAAGCCGGAGGTTTTTTGCAGCTCAACATCCAGATCGTGCAGCAGTTGTCGCAGTTTTGATTCGGCCATTCTCAAAAAGACCTTAACAAATCAATAAATCAAGTTTTGACCACGCTGACTCGATCATACGTCCTATGGGCAGGAGCGGAGATCGCTCTTTTGGGGGTGGCTGAGGCGGCAAAGGTTAACTTTTGCAGCCAGGGATCCCAACCTTGGAGCAACTCTCATTAGGATGGCCAGTAGCCTTGCTGTCTATCCCTATGTCTGAGCTGGCATTGGCCCTGCTGGGGGCAGCAGTTGCCGTTGCCCTGTTCCTAGGAATTAGACAGGGCCAGGGGCTGTTGCAGCGGTGGGCAGCAACGCAACGTCTGGGTGAGGCTAGGGCACTGGTGGCTGGGGCTTTTGTCCAGCCAGATGGAAGAGCGGTGGGAGTAAGTTGGGGATGAAGCATGGAAGGGAGCAAGGGCTGGAAAAAAGAGCAGTTGGGATTCTTGAAGGGAATGCCCTGGCTGGCTTTGGGACTGGCGCTGGTCTTATTGGTGTGGAATGGGCTTGGCAGCAATGGAGGAGCGATGGCCAGTCCCGGTGAAGGATCCCGAACTTTGACGGTAACCGGCCAGGGATCTGTTGCGGTGGAAACCTCCATTGCGGTAATCCGGCTGGGGGTGGTGCTCCAAGGGGAGACGGCGCAATCGGTACAGCAACAGGTGGCCGAGCGCTCGGAGCGGCTGGTGAACCGCCTCAAGGAGCTGCAGGTGAGCGCCCTGCAGACCACCGGCATTTCCCTCTATCCCCAATACGACTACCAGCAGAGCCCACCCCGCCTGAGCGGGGTACAGGGGCAGAACAGCTTGCAATTTGAGGTGCCCATAGCCCGAGCCGGACAAGTGCTGGATGAAGCCGTGGCCGCCGGAGCTACCCAGGTGGAATCAGTCAGCTTCCGGGCCGACGAGGCCACCTTGCTGCAGGCGCGCAGCCGTGCCTTAAGGCAGGCTGTAGAAGATGCCCAACGTCAAGCCAACGATGTGTTGAGGGCCTTGAACCTGAGCAGCCGTTCCGTGGAGCGCATCCAAATTCACAGCGAGGGCTACATCGCGCCGCCAGTTCCTCTGGCAGGCATGGGTGGAGCGGAGTATGCTCGCCTACAGGCAGCCTCCACGCCAGTGGAGGGAGGACAACAAACCGTGCGCGCCCAAGTCACGCTCGAGATTCGTTTCTAGGTTCCTGTGGCGGCCATGAAGTCGCGTCGAACCCTGCCTTCCCTCTCGCTGGGGCAGAGAAGGATTCCCCCTGGGAGAGGGAGGAGCGCCTAGAAGCCTCTTCCTCGGGTTGGGAATGACTACGAAACTTCAAAAATCTCAAAAAAATAACCCGGCAAAGTTAGGTAGTGGCTGCCAATCCCTACGTCTAGAATGGCGATGGAAAACCATTGGAAAGTTTGCTTTCCCGGATTTCCTTCTCATCTGGCTTTGGCTTGCCCGTGGATCCCAATTTGGAGAGCGCTGCTGCCACTGGTACGTCTGAAGGCCCTCAGGCAAGCTTGGGCGCTAGCAAAGGCGAAGCCAGCAGCTTGCGGGCCCATGTGCTGATCGTGGATGACAGCTACATGGTGGCGGAAATGCTCTCTAATTTTCTCGGCAAGCAGGGCTGTAGTATTTCCTATGCCCTGGATGGCCTTTCTGCCCTAGAACAAATCCGCCGCCGAACTCCAGATCTCATCATTGCCGACTGGGTCATGCCCGCTCTCGACGGCCTAGAGCTGTGCCGGCAGTTGCGGCAAGCGCCCGAATATGCCTGGGTGTACTACATCCTCATGACCGCCCGCGAGGGCAACGACAACATGGAGCGGGCTTTAGAAGCCGGAGCCGACGAGTTTCTTTCTAAGCCTTTTCAGGCGGCGGAGCTGCTGACGCGGGTGCGGGCAGGGCTGCGCATTGTGGAGAGCCGCCGCCAGCAATATCTGCTCCAGACTGGACAAAAACAAGTCTCATCTCCTTCTGGCTCGGTTGCTTTGGGCAATCGGCAGGATCTGGTTACTCGCCTGCCGTTGCGGGTGGCCCAAGCCCGTGCCCAATCGGATCCCCTCAGTTTGTTTGTGCTGCGCTTGGCCAACCTCGCTGCTCTGGGGCAAGGACTGGAGGCCGGCGGTCGGGCTGCTCTTCTCAAGCTGTTTACGGGTCGCTTGGCCCACAATTTGCGAGAGGGGGATGATCTCTTTTGCTACGACGAGGGCCAGTTTATCGTGGTGCTGCCGGGGAGCACTCTGGCCGCTGCCCAGATCGCTGCCGAGCGCTGCTGCCAGCGGTTGATCCAGGATCCCTTTGTGGTGAATGGGCAAGCGCTGCCGGTGCAGCTTCAATTTGGGGCGGCCACGCTCACAGATAAGGACGATCCCAAGGGGGTGGCCCTGTTGCGACGGGCTGCCCAAGCCCTGCGAGACAGCAAAAATGTCCACACCTCGGTGGTGACTGCTCCCCATCCCATCCTCGTTTCCGACCGTGTCAGGGGGACGGAGTCTTCAGAGCTGCTGAAATCTCTGCAACGTCTGGAACAAGAAAATGCCAACCTGCGCCAGGAGTTGGAAACTCACCTCCGGCAGCTCGAAGAGTTGCGGCAACAAAACCAAGAGCTAAGCCAAAGGGTTGGCAGGCTTGGATCTGAAACCTCTGCAGCGGGATCCCGCTCTCAGAGGCCCTTGTGGATCCGCCGGCGGAAACCGCGGCGTCGTCTAAAGCGTCAACTGGGCCGCGGAAAATGGCGACTGCGCCGGTAAGTCCGATCCCCAAAGTTTGCCATCAGGTTGGCTTGAGCAGAATGGGTGGGGGAGAGGTGTAACAGCGATGTTCAATTCTATTCAGGGCCGAGGAGCAGGATCCGCTACCTGGAAGTCAGCAAGAAGGTGGTTTCTCGACAACATCGAGCTGATCCTGACAGCGGTGGGGATAGGCGTAATCCTGCTCAGCGGTTGGGTGGCCAGCCGCAGCGCTCTTTCCGTAGCAATGGCAACGGCAGTCAGCGCCACCGTGGTGGGGGTTATCCACGGCATTCTGTTCTGGCTGTTGCGGCGGCGGCAGCGCCGAGTGCGGCAGGAGGCCATCGGTCAGATTCGCGAAATGCTGGAGGATCTGGGCAAAAACCGGCTGCAAACCATCAAGATGAGCCTGTACATGGTGCAGGCGCGCCAACCAGATCAAGAAGAGCGCACCCGCCAAAGCTTTGACCGCGCCTACCAAATTCTGGGAGAGATCAGCAACTTAATCGATCACATTTCCGAGGAATCCCTGGCCAGTTGGCGGCAGCGCTACCGGCAAACTCTAGATCGCGTGGAGTCGGAATCTCGATAGCCGAGACTCGCAGACAATTTGGAGTTGGGATTGGAGTGGACAGGCGGATTTCGGGAAGCACACAGTTGCTGGGCCTGATCGGGGATCCGGTGGCCCACAGCCTATCCCCGGCGATGCACAACGCCGCTCTGGCGGCCATGGGAGAAGACTACTGCTATGTGCCCTTTCCGGTGGCGGCAGAGCGCTTAGCGGTGGCGGTGGCCGGCCTGGCGGCCATCGGCGTGCGGGGGTTTAATGTCACCATTCCCCACAAGCAGGCGATTCTGCCTTTGCTCAGCCAGGTGGAAGCGCGGGCGGCAGCGGTGGGAGCGGTGAACACGGTCTACGCCCTGCCGGAGGGAGGCTGGGGCGGCACCAACACCGATATCGACGGCTTTGTCCAGCCTTTGCTGGGCCTGGAGAAAGGGATCCCCACCCTGATCCTGGGATCCGGCGGGGCGGCGCGGGCGGCCATCCAGGGCTGTTTGGAGCTGGGGCTGGGGCCAGTGCGGGTGGCCGGGCGATCCCCTGAGAAGTTACGTGCCTTGCAACAGACCTGGCCGCAGGTGGAGACGCTGAGCTGGGCAGAACTGGATCGCCACCTGGCTGAGACGCGGCTTTTGGTCAACACCACCCCCGTGGGCATGCATAAGCCGGGATCCCTTGCTGAGCTGTCTCCCCTCAGCTGGGAGCAACTGCGCCTTCTGCCCGCCGGCGCCACTGTCTATGACTTGGTCTATGTGCCGGATCCCACACCGCTGCTGCGCATGGCTGCTGAGCTGGGCCACACCCCTATTGGCGGCCTGGAAATGTTGATCCACCAGGGGGCCAAAGCCCTCTCCCTCTGGCTGGGGGGCAAGCTCGTGCCGGTAGAGGTGATGCGGCAGGCGGCCCGGCAGCAGTTGGCCCAGATCGGGGATCCCAACTCCTAGTTGTCCTCTTGGCTGAGTCTTGAATTCAAACAGAGCCGTATTTTTTGCTACAAAGATAGGCTCCTCACTCTGTTGAAATCGGTAAACGATCGAGCTTCCTGCAATGTTATTCTCCGCGCTGAGAAGCCCACAGTCGTGCGAGAAGTTTCAGGACAACGGGCTCGAAGTTAAATGAGCTTGATTGAGCTTGTTCGAGCGGGAACAATTGCTTTTGATTTGCCGATCTTTAGAGGAGAAAGAGGATAGGATTGAAGCCATTCTCAGTAGAGGTTGAGAGTGTCGGGAGTGCTGAGGCAACGGTGGAAAAAATACGGGATCCGTTGGCTGGGGGGCGTGCTCAGCGCGCTGATACTCCTGGGATCCGGGATCGCCGCCCAGGCCCAATTCCTCTGGCCCGGCCATTCCGGGTTGCAGGGTAGGGGGGAACAGAGGGGATCCCTCGACGCCTTCTGCCGGCAGCCGCCTGAGGAAGTGGCGCGCAAGGCCCAACTGCGCCAGCGGGCCGCCCAGTCAGATGCCGCCCGAGCTGAATACAACCAAGTTTTGGCAGAACATCGCGCTGCCTTGATCGCCTGCCGTAGCCGCCGTTGGCCGCAAATCCAAGCCATTTGGGTGCGCTTGCATCCCTGCGATGCCAATCCGGGCGTGTTGGATCAGGTGTTTGACCAGGTGGTGAACCTGGGCTACAACCGCGTCTTTATCGAGACGTTTTGCGATGGCCGCTCCATTTTGCCAGATGGTGGGGGCGGGATCTGGCCCAGCCTACAGCCCAACGCCGATTTGTTGGATTTGGCCCTCAAGGCGGCGCGACGGCGAGGGCTTTCGGCTTATGCCTGGGTGTTTTCCCTCAATTTTGGCTACAGCTACGGACAGCGACCGGATCGTCAGGCAGTCTTGGCCCGCAACGGCCGTGGCCTCACCACCGTCTTGGATCCGGCAACGGCCCTTCTGGAAGATTTGGGCAGCCCGGATGAGGTGTTTGTGGATCCCTTCCATCCCGTGGCGCGCCGGGATTTTGCCGAGCTGATCCGCCGCATCCTGCAGCGGCAGCCGGATGGGATCCTCTTCGACTACATTCGCTATCCCCGCGGCTCTGGGGGATCCAGCCTGGCAGCTACCGTCCGGGATCTCTGGATCCATGGGGAGGCGGCCCGGCAAGCCTACCTGGATTTGGCAGAAAACGCGGCAGGCCGAGCCTTGCTGGAGCGTTACCTCAGCCAGGGCTACGTGACAGTGGCGGATGTGCTCCACCTGGACGCCACCTATGGCGAAGAGCCCAAGTGGCGTCAGCCAGGGGATCCCAGGCCCAGCGCAAGCGGGGAGCGGCCGCTTTCTCCAGAGCTATGGGACGGGATGGCCCAAGGCAGAGCAGGCGGGAACGAAGATCTACATTCAAGCCTTGCAAACGAGGATTCCCAGCCGTCGGCGAATCCCACCCCCTCTCCGACACCCAGCGCCGCTTTCCGACAGGAGCGCTGGCAGCAGCAGCTCTGGCAGCTCAGCGTCGAGTTTGCCCGCTACGGGATCCTCGATTACCTACGGCAAGCTGCCCAACCGGCCCAAAGCCTTGGGATCCCGGTGGGGGCTGTCTTCTTCCCAGAAGGCAACCAAGCAGTAGGAGAAGGGTTTGACGCTCGTCTGCAACCCTGGGACCGCTTTGATCCGGGTATGGAATGGCACCCAATGGCTTATGCCAAGTGCGAGGATAGCTCCTGTGTGGCGCAGCAGGTGGAGCAGGTCCTGGCTGTGGCCTCTCCCCAAACCTTTGTCTGCCCGGCCATTGCCGGTCTATGGGGACAAGCCCAGCGGCAACGCCCCAGCCTGGAAACCCAAACAGCAGAGCTGGCCCGCCGCTTCCCGCAGTTGCCCTGTGTGAGTCACTTCGCCCTCTCCTGGATCGAGCCGGAGCTGGAGCGCAGCCGTCGCACCTGTCAACTCTAACGCCCATCCCAATCTGAAAGTTAGGAATTCTGAACTTATGAGCCCTGAGCAATTTGATCTGATTAACCGCCTGTTTCAACTGACCTTTCAGATCGGGGATCGCTTGGGCTGTGAATCCTCAGATCCTGCTCAATTGTTGCTGACCAACCGGCCCAGCCTGGAATCCAGTTGCACATTCTTTCCTTCCGATTTCACCTACGAAGCCTTGGATCCCCAAGTGTGGGCCGACTACATGGCGGAAGTTCCGGCCTTAGCGCAGATGGCGAATATTTTGCAACCTTATCCTTTCACCTGTGGCATTTATCGCCAAGACGAGGTTTCGTGGTGGATTTGCGCCTTTTGGGCAGCCCAAGAGGACTTGGGAACCAACTTGCTCTTGCGCGCCCACAGAGTCGAAACTTAGGCGCTTGAGCCCTATCTCCTCTCCCTCATCGAGACGGGGATCGGCGTTACAGCCTTTTAATTTAAAATAGGGTACAGGTATTCAAGAGGAAGGAGAGAAAGGAATGCCGACTCATTCTTTGGATTTGCGGCAAAGAGTTGT
>NZ_JBSSEF010000054.1:0-8017 GCF_054061455.1 Thermostichus sp. OS-CIW-20 | reverse complement strand
ATCAACGACCCCCATCATGGGTAAGCGACTAAAGTGGCTAGCGGGCTTTTCCGCCCCGCACTCAAGTGCGGGGCTACCAAGCTATCCTTTTGTGTGCAAAGTCAGCCAAGGAAGGGCTTGTTCAGGCAAAGATCGCCTGTACTCCCAGGTTGACCGCCTCGGATTTCACAAGCCACGGCTTGCTTTTCCCTCTTCTACTGCCCCAGGGACTGCAGCCAGCCGATGAGAGTAGTGCCAGACAAGGCTTCAAACAGGATCAGGGCAACAAAACCGATCATCGCCAAACGCCCGTTCAAGCGCTCTGCATAGTCGGTGAAGCCCACCCGCGGAACGGTGTCCACGTACATCTCCGGCTCGATGGCGTAGTTGTTGAGGCGGCCACCTTCTTCGACTACGACGGAGCGATATCTGCTCATAGGATTCTCCTTGCTTTTTCTCTACTAGCGTAGCGCGCTCTACATAGGACTGTAAAGTTTTGTTTACAACTTTGTTCACCCCCGCAACAAGCCGACACTGACTAGGCTAGGAAGAGTTTGTAGGCCGGATTGTGGCTTTCGTCCCAGTAGCGATAGTTCAGGGTATCCAGAAAGCGCTGCCAGGCGGGCATTTCCGAGGTGGGCACTTGCATGCCGATGAGGACGCGACCGTAGTCGGCGCCGTTGTTGCGGTAGTGAAAGAGGCTGATGTTCCAGTTGGGGCTCATGCAAGACAAGAACTGCATCAGGGCCCCGGGCCGCTCCGGGAACTCGAAGCGGTAGAGCAGCTCGTTCTCGGCCAGGGGGGAGCGCCCCCCCACCATGTGGCGTAGATGCAGCTTGGCCAGCTCGTCGTCGGTGAGATCCAAGGTCTTAAAGCCAGCCCGCTCCAGATCCAGGGCCGCTGCCTGGGCATCGGCCCGATCCCGCACCTGTAGGCCGACAAAGATGTGAGCTTCGTGGGTATCGGCAATGCGGTAGTTGAACTCGGTGAGGTTGCGCTGGCCGATGTGGGCGCAGAACCGACGCAGGCTGCCCCGCTCTTCGGGGATGGTGACGGCGAAAATGGCCTCCCGCTGTTCGCCGATCTCGGCTCGCTCGGCCACAAAGCGCAGGCGGTCGAAGTTCATATTGGCCCCGCTGGCCACCGCCACCAGGGTCTGTCCCTGGATGCCGGTGCGGCTGACGTAGGCTTTGAGGCCGGCAATGGCCAAGGCGCCGGCGGGCTCCAAAATAGAGCGGGTATCTTCAAAGACATCCTTGATGGCGGCACAGGTGTCGTCGGTGCTCACCAAGAGGATCTCGTCCACGTACTGCTGACAGAGGCGGAAGGTTTCTTCCCCCACCTCTCGCACCGCCACCCCATCAGCAAACAGGCCTACCTGAGAGAGGCGCACCCTTCGGCCAGCTCGTAGGGAGCGGTACATGGCGTCGGCGTCCAGCGGTTCTACCCCAATGATTTTGATCTCCGGGCGCAGGCGCTTGACGTAGGCGGCGATGCCCGAGATCAGGCCGCCCCCGCCGACGGCGACGAAGATGGCGTGGATGGGCTGTTGAGACTGGCGCAGGATCTCCATGCCGATGGTGCCCTGGCCAGCGATCACCAGGGGATCGTCGAACGGATGGATGAAGGTCAAACCTTTCTCGGCTTCCAGTTGCCGCGCGTGAGCATAGGCATCGTCAAAGGTGTCGCCCTGCAAGACCACCTGGGCCCCCCGCGCCCGCACCGCGTCTATCTTCACCTGGGGGGTGGTGACGGGCATCACGATGACCGCGTGGGTGCCCAGCTGCTGCGCTGCCAGGGCTACCCCTTGGGCGTGGTTGCCCGCAGAGGCCGCGATCACCCCTTGCGCCAGTTGCTCCGGAGGCAGGTGGGCCATCTTGTTGTAGGCCCCCCGCAGCTTAAAGGAGAAAACCGGCTGCAGATCTTCCCGCTTGAGCCAGACCTGGTTGTTCAGGCGGCGGGAGAGGTTAAAAGCCGGCTCCAGGGGGGTTTCTTGGGCGACGTCGTAAACGCGAGCCGTGAGGATCTGAACAAGATAGTCACAATACATCGGGATGTATCGACGTCGATAGGGTTGAAAAATGTCGAAAAACGTTGCTCCCGGTGGTGCGGGCTGCTCAAACGGGCAATGGATATTATCCCAGGGATCCAACCCTTCTCAAACGAGGGGGGGCTTGGGGATAATAGCAGGGGCAATGGGAGAAAAAGCGATGTCGGCGCAGGAAAAGTTGAAGGCGCTGCTGGAGGGCCAGCCGGTGGCCAGCTTGGCGGTGCTGGATCACGGATCCCCGGCGGTATCGTTGGTGCCCTTCGTGGTGCAGTGGGATCCCTTGCGCTTTGCCATTGTCATCAGCGACCTTTCTTCCCACACCCAGGCTTTGCGGGCGGATCCGCGAGCCAGCCTGCTCATCCACGAGCCGCCCACGCCGGGGGATCCCCGCAGCAACCACGCTTTGCCGCGGGTGATGGTGAGCGGAAAAGCCCAGTTCCTCAGCCGCAAGGAAGCGCAAGCCCAGGGGTTCGAGGCTCTTTATCGCGCCAAGTACGAGATTGCCGAGATGATCCTGGGCCTAGCGGACTTCCACTTCTGCCAGATCACCCCCACCGGCGGCAGCTTCATTCAGGGGTTTGGCCAGGCCTTCCGGCTGAGCGGCCCCAACCTGGATCAACTGGAGCACCTCGGTCGCTCTTAGGCGGGAGAACCCAGACCTTCCTCCTCGCGGGAGTTGCTAGGGGATCCCGAGCTCAGGTTTTCGGGTGGGATCCCGGATCCAAGCCAGCAGCAGCGGGTTGACCAGCTCCGGGGCCTCGTCTTGGGGGCAGTGGCCAACTCCCGGCAGGGGGATGAACCCCACCACGCAGGGGAACTCGGCCAAGGCCCGCCCCAAAGCAATGGGCTCCCAGGGATCCACCTCTCCCCAGAGGATGAGGACGGGGCAGGTGACCTGGGGCAGGAGATCCTCGGCCAAGGGCCCCTGGGAGTAGCGCACAAAGGCCAAGAACACCTCTGCCGCTCCCGGATCGAGGGCCGGTCGCAGCAAAAGCTGCACCAGGTCTTCCGTAACCGCTTCCTTGCGCCCATACGCTTGGAGGAGGATGTTGCGAATGGCCCAGGGCTGGGCTATCTGGGCAAAGAAAAACCGGCCGAAGGGGGGCCACCCCAGCAAGGACTGGATGAGGGGGGTGGTTCGGCGGCGCAGCCAAGAGATCTGGCGACGCTTGCGCTCGTGCAACAGCCGCAGTGAGGGATCCAACATCGCCACCCCCAAGGCCTGGCCTGGCTCGAAAACAGCCGCCTGCAAGGCCACAATGCAACCAATGGAGTTGCCCACCAGATAAGCTGGCTCCCCCACCACCTCCCGCCCAAAATCGGCCACCTGGGCGCCCCAGGTTTCAAAGGTGTAGGGGAAAGGGGATCCCGGCAAGGGCTTGGCGGATCCCCCAAATCCCAGGAGGTCAAGGGCGTACACGCGGCAGTGCCGCCCCAGCTCCGGCAAATTTTTCCGCCAGTGGTCGCTGCTGGCCCCAAAACCGTGGATAAGCACCACCGCCGGGCCGGCGGATCCCGCCTGTTGGTAGCGGATGGACTGGCCCTGCCAGAGCCAGCGCCCCTCGCGGGGGGCCAAGACGCTTGTAGAAGGCTGTTCAGAGAGCATGGAATCCCTATCTCACCCCGAAGGATAGCGCTCTTTTTTGTTGGCACAATCTGGATTGGGAAGCAAGTTCTCTCCCTAGGCCCGTGGCAATGTCGTTGGTAACCTACTCCCTTTTGGGCGTCAACCTGCACCTTACCCTGCCGGAAACCCATCTGCAGAGCTATACCGCCTGGATTGAAGCCCGCATCAGCCAGGGCCTGGGTGCTCAGGTAGTCACCTGCAATCCGGAGATGATCATGCAGGCGCAGCGGGATCCGGCCTTTGCCCAAGTGCTGCAGGAGGCTGAGCTGGTGATCCCAGATGGGGCGGGGGTGGTGTGGGCTTTGCGGCGGCAGGGGATCCGTGTCCAGCGGGTGCCGGGGATCGAGCTGGCCGAAGCTTTGATCTCGCGGGCAGCAGAACGGGGGTGGCGCTTGGCCTTGGTGGGAGGAAGGCCGGCAGTCAACCGGGCAGCGGTTCAGCAGTGGCAAGCTCACTTTCCCTCTCTGTCCATTTGGGGCCATCACGGCTACTTCTCTGGCGCCGAAGAGGAAAAACTTCTGCAAGCTCTCCAGAAAATCCAACCCCAACTGGTGTGGGTGGGGCTGGGATCCCCGCGCCAGGAGCTGTGGATCCAGAGATGGCGCAGCCTCTTGCCCCAGGCCATCTGGATGGGGGTGGGGGGCAGCTTCGACATTTGGGCCGGCCAAAAACGGCGAGCCCCCCGCTGGTGGCGTGACCATCACCTGGAATGGTTGTATCGTCTCTATCAGGAACCTTGGCGCTGGCGACGCATGTTGGCTTTGCCCAGGTTTGCCTGGCGGGTGCTGTGGGATCGCTGATACATTTACGCTGAACACTGCTGAACATCACTGTTCAACTATGCAGCGATAGCATTCTGCTTGTTTCCATTCGCGTTAGCGGGACGGAGTCCAAACAGAATGGCGGTATCCCGCAAAGCTTTGAGTAGAATACCCAAAGCGCAGTTTCCGTGTCGTCTTACTACCAATTTTCTGCTTTGCTTTGGCTACCATGTTGGCAGACTCGAAAGTAAACAGAAAGATCAACTGGTAGTAATCCGTACTGAACATATTATACATTATTTTCAGTATAGCTGAGCTTATTATTGACTAGAGTCATGCTCTTCTCCCTCGCGCTCCTAGCCTGGCAGCTCCACTCGTTCCCTTCTCTCTAGGCGCTTTACCACGATGCTTGGTCAGCACATCGGCTACGCTCCCCGCCTTCACCCTTGGGCTGGTACAGCCCCAAACCCCTCCCTCCTCGTCCCAACCGACCCAGAAACAACCTTGGGCCTCTACCGCAAGCCCCAGACCGGATCCCTGCCAGCCCTAGGTAGCGCTGAGAGAATGGTGTCGCTGCGGGGGGTGAGCAAGGTCTTTCCCAACGGCAACTGGGTTTTCCGAGATGTGAACTTGGAGGTGCGCCGCGGCGAGTTTGTGTTCGTAACCGGGGTGTCGGGGGCGGGCAAGTCCACCCTGCTACGGCTGCTCTACGGGGCCGAACAGGCCACCGAGGGCACGGTGATAGTGGATGGGGTGTGTCTGTTTTCTTCGGAAGGTCGGCGGCGGCCCTACCGCATCCCGCCCCGCCCCCTAGCCATGTTGCGGCGGCGCTTGGGGGTGGTTTTTCAAGACTATCGCCTCTTGGCCAATCGCACCCTGGCGGAAAATGTGGCCTTTGTGCTGCGCGCCCAGGGACTTTCCCCAGCAGAGATTCGCCGCCGCCTGGGGCCGACTTTGAAGATGGTGGGGCTGACCGAGAAGCGGGATTGCTTCCCGGACGAGCTTTCGGGAGGGGAGCAACAGCGCCTCAGCTTGGCCCGCGCCATTGTCAACATGCCCGTCTTGTTGCTGGCCGACGAGCCGACGGGAAATCTGGATCGGGAAAACTCCCTATTGGTGCTCCAAATCCTGGAGCGGCTCAATTCTTTTGGCGTGACGATCCTCATGACTAGCCACGACCCCTATCTGGTGGAGCGGGCGGGTCACCGGGTGGTGCGCCTGGAGGGAGGACATCTGTACGATATGCGCTGAGGGGCTCCCGCCAGAGCGGCGCAGCCCCATCTTCCTCTCCACAACTGCGACGCTAAAGCTTAGAGCGGGCAAACTCTTGGACGGTAGGCAGCATGCACTCTCTCTCCCGATTTCTCAACAAAATCCGCTACCTCCTGCAGGAAACTTTTTTGGGGTTGCGGCGAGGAGGCTGGCTAAACTGGGCGGCGGTGAGCACCCTGTTGGTGTTGCTGTTTCTGGTGGGGATCGGCGTGGAGCTGTCTCGGGGGGTGGATGCAACGGTCCAGTCGCTGGGGGGGCAACTGGAGATCTCCGTCTATCTGGAGCCGGAACGCCGGGGGGTGGATTTGCAGCCCCAAGTGGCCCAACTGCCTCATGTGGCGGAGGTGAGGGTGATCACCAAAGAGCAAGCTTGGCGCGACCTTTTGCTGGAGATGGGGATCCAGGATGAGGCGGCCCTGGAGACCCAGTTGGGGGATAACCCTTTGGTGGATGCCCTGCGAGTCAAGGCCGATTCTGCCGAGATCCTAGGTCAAGTGGCCGAGCAGATCCGCCAACTGGAGGGGGTAGACGAGGTGTACTACGGCGACCGCATTGTGGAGCAACTGGCCCAAATCCAGGAGGTGCTACGTCTGGGATCCCTGAGCATCACCGGGGTGTTGGCCCTGACGGCAGTGGCGGTGATCACTACCACCATTCGCCTGGTTGTCATGGCGCGGCGGCGGGAGATTGAGGTGATGCAACTGGTGGGTGCGACGGCGACCTGGATTTACTTGCCCTTTATTTTGCAGGGCTGCCTGTTCGGGGTAGTCAGTGCGCTGGGGGCTTGGGGCTTGGTTCTGGGATCCCAACAGTTACTGCAGGAGGCGCTGGAGCAGTTGATTGCGCTGCCCTTCCTCAAGGTGATGCAGGCCGATCCCGGCCAGGCGGAGTTTTGGTTTCTGCCGCTGCTGTTGCTGGGGATGGGGGTTTTTCTGGGCACCAGCAGCAGCTTGATTGCAGTGCGCAAGTCGGCGGGGCGTTGGTTTTGATCGGGGATCCCTCGCCCTGGGCCGGGCTGACGCCTTTATGAGCTGCGAGAGGTTTGCTAAGATAAAAGGCTACCTGGTAACAAGACGCCGACCATGACCTTGCGTAACCCTCACTTGGGCATCGACAACGACGAGCTGATGCGTCGGGTAGAGGCGTTAATTAACGCTTCCAAAAACCGCTATCGCATCACAGTGCAGGTAGCCAATCGGGCCAAGCGTCGCCGCTACGATGACCCCAACGATGTGGAAGAGGGCTGGATGAAGCCCATTCGCCGCGCCATCATCGAAATGTCCGATGAGCTGACCGAGCCGGAAATCATCGGCGACGAGTAGCCGCCTGGCCCCCTTGGAGCTGCGATGGCCAGCTAGGGAGGAAGTTGGCCGGCTCGCTCCTCAGAAATGGGATCGGGGTTGCTCAGCCGTGACTCCATTGGGTGCAAAAGGCGGTGGGTTTCTTCCGGGCTGAGGCCCTGGATGCGCATCTCCAGTGGGCTGCGGAACCAGAGGGCTTGTTGCGGAAACGGGATCTGGATCCCGGCTTGGTCGAAGGCATGCTTGAGGCGACGGCGGTATTCCCGCGTCACCCGCCACTGCTGCAGCGGTTGCACCTTGATCCAGATGCGCAATGTAATCCCCCGCTCCCCCAGGTCATCGACGCCGTGCATCTCGGGGGGCTCGCGGATCTTGTCCCGCCAGGCCGGCTCCCGATACATCTGTAGAGCCACCTGCTCGGTAATGCGGATGGCCTGTTCCAGGTCGTTTTCGTAGGCGATCACGATCCCCAGATCCACCCGCGACCAGCCGTTGGAGAGGTTCTCCACCACCCGAATGGCGCTGTTGGGAATGGAGCGGGCCCGCTGCGACACCGGCGGCAGGCTGCCGGGATCCCCCTGTGGCGCGGCGACCAAGAACAGCCGCCGCCCATCCAGTGTCACGGCCTCCGTTTGGATGGAAGCGGTGGGCAGGCTGAGCGCTTGCCGCAGCTCTTCCAGAGCATCCAAGCGGCTGAGCAAAGGCACGTTGGAGGCGGTGCCGTGGTTTTGAGAAGTTTCCTGCCCCCAGGCAGGCTCGATGGCCGGAGATAGGGCGAGGGACGCGCCGAAAAGGAGCGGCCACAGCAGGGATCCCATTTTCCCCGACTTATCTACCGGTCGCAGCTGGCGCAACATGAATCGTTTGCGTCCGCGGTGTGGAGCATGACTCTAGTCAATGATATGCTAGACTATACTGAAAATAATGTACAATATGTTCAGTATGGCTGCTTGGTATGGCTAGATATGTAAAACCGAGAGAAGCGGCGGATTATTTTGGGGTGTGTCTCCACACTTTGAGGCGATGG
>NZ_JBSSEF010000053.1:0-8603 GCF_054061455.1 Thermostichus sp. OS-CIW-20 | reverse complement strand
ATCAAGCAGAACGCGGTCGTCGAGGCGTGGTTGGCGTTTCGCCGAAGCAAAGACGCGAGGTTTCGCAGTGTGCGAGACAGGTCGCATACGCTGCAGTTCAACGCCGGCAACTTTCGCAATGGAACGTGGTATCCGAAACTCACCCGAGGTTTGGCGTTCCGTGCATCCGAGGAGATGCCCAGAGAATGGGCACGCGGAACTGAGCTAATGCGGGTGAAGGACAGATGGTATGCCATCTTTCCTGAGCCCGTGAACGAGCAGTGTTCGTTAGCAAAGGGGGTTGTTGCGCTTGACCCTGGGGTAAGAAGTTTCTTTACAGGGTTTGATGGGGCAGGTTTTGTAGATATTGCCAAGGGGGACTTTGGTAGAATCACTCGGCTGTGCTACCACCTAGACGATCTGCAGTCTAGGCTGAGCAAAGCGCCGAGACTCAAGCGCAGACGGATGCGGCAAGCGGCGTTTCGTCTGCGGGAGAGAATCAGGAACTTGGTGGACGAGTGCCATCGCAAGGTAGCGGCGTTCCTGACGGACAACTACCGATTGATATTCCTCACCCACTTTCGAGTCAGCCAAGATGGTTGCCAAGGCAGGGAGGAAGTTTGGTAGCAAGACAGCAAGGGCGATGCTCACCTGGGCGCACTATCGGTTCAAGCAGTTCCTGAAGTTTCAAGCCAAGAAGAAAAACGTGGTTGTCGTGGAAGTATCGGAAGCGTACACCAGCAAAACCTGTACCAAGTGCGGGCACATCCACACCAAGTTGGGTGGCGCAAAGGTGTTTAGATGCCCGAAGTGCAACCATAGGCTACCACGAGATTGGCAAGGCGCTCTGGGTGTTATGCTCAGGGCTTTGCGGGATACCGCCTTTCTGTTTGGACTCCGTCCGAGTAGCGCGGTCGCGTCAGCGTCGCGTAGCGACAACGGAAACGGACAGAATGCTATCGCTTCACCGCTGAGCAGTAATGCTCAGCAGTGTTCAGCGTAAATGTATCAGTTTGCAGCTAGGAAACCCCAAAAATCCTCAGCAAGACTCCGGCACGGACGGAAAACTGCGCTCCCAGCCATAGCGGTCTGGAAGAGCCTCCCCAGCACCTCAAGGTGCCAACTGCGCGATAACAACAGAACCGCAAAATCTAAGATTGAGAACCCCAATCCCTGCCACCGTGCTTTCTGCTCTCTCCGCAAAAGAGGCGGCAGCCAAGGGATCCTAAAATAGGGGGAAAGCTCTCTCCCGGCTCCACCGTGGCACCTCGTGGTTTCAAACCCATTCAGAACCGCTCCGGTAGGGAGAGCCTGGCTCCCTACGTGCGCACCTTGCCCCTGGTGATCGACGCCATGCTGGATCTGGCGCAGGTGCGGGGCGACGATCTCCTCTACGACTTGGGCTGTGGGGATGGCCGCATTCCTATCCGGGCAGCCCAGCGCTGCGGCACGCGGGGCCTGGGGGTGGATATCGACCCAGAGCGCATCCTAGAGGCACAGCAGGCGGCCCAAGCCGCTCAGGTTCAGGATCGGGTCAGTTTTCGGCAGCAGGACTTGCTCACCCTGGATCTCTCGCCAGCGACGGTGGTGACCTGTTATTTGCTGCCCCGCTCCCACCTGCTGATTCGAGACAAGCTGCGCAGCGAGCTCCGGCCTGGCGCCCGCCTGGTCACCCACACTTTCGATATGGGGGATTGGCCGCCCACCGCCACCACCACCGTGTCAGATGTTATCAACACCTACACCATCTATCTCTGGCGGATTTAGCCCCCACTTTTTGCCAGCCCTCTTGACTTGCCTGTTCGCTCCTGGCCTAATTCAACTCAGCCCTCTCTCCCGTTCCCCCTTGAGACGCCGTCTACTTGAGTTCTGGCGCCGCCGCTTCCCCCACAGCCTGCGCACTCAGGTGGCGCTGGTGATTGCCAGCCTTTCCTTTGTCCCCAACTTGGTTTTCATCCTGTCGGTGCAGTGGATCCTCCCCGGCACAGAGCTCAGCCCCGAGGGATCTGTCCTGCTGCTGCTGTGGATCCCTTTGCTAGCAGGGCTATCGGCAGTGGTGGGCTATGTCCTGTCTTCCCTAATCTTGCGGCCCCTCACCTTGCTGGCCCGCGAGCTGGGCCATCTGGAAACCTTAATTAGCCAGCCGGCCCGTTGGAATTTGCTGCTCCGCCCCGGGGATCCCCAAGAGGCTTTGATCCTGCGCCAGGCCTTTGCCCATCTGCTGCGCCAGATCCAGATTGACCAATTGCGGCGGGAAGCCTTTACCGCCACCTTGGTGCATGACCTGAAAACCCCTCTCATTGCCTTTGGGCATTTGCTAAGTGCCCTCAAGCAGGAGCAGCAGTTGCAGCCGGAAGAGCGGCTTGCCCTGCTGGATCGCATCTTGCAGGAGAACCAACGCAATCTGTCCCTGGTGCAGCGGATGGTGGAGGCCCACCGCCTAGAGCGGGGCGAGATCGAGCTACATCCTCGTCTTTGCGATCTGGGATCCCTGGCCCGACGGGTGGCCGAACGCATGGGATCCCTGGCCCGAGAACGGGGGATCGACCTGCGAGTGGAGGGAGAAGGGTGGGCCAATGCCGATGAGGCCGAGCTGGAACGGGCGCTGGTGAACCTGGTGGACAATGCCTTGCGCTACGCCCGCCAGGTGGTGGTGCTGACCATCAGCCCTCGCCAGATCCAGGTGCGGGATGACGGGCCCGGCCTGCCGGCTCCCCTGGAAGAGCTGGCCCAGCCCTACATCGCCCAACCCATTCACATCGCCGGCCAGCACTACCCGACCGGCTCAGGAGGTCTGGGGCTGTACATCGCCAAACGTATCCTGCAAGCCCACGGAGGAGACTTGTGTTTGGTGGAGACGGGATCCCAGGGCACGACCCTAGCGCTGGTGCTGCCCTGATCCCCAACCCCGCCAGGGGAGAAAAGCGCCCAAGGGATCCCCTCTGCTTCGCGTTAGTGGTGTGGAGCGCTTGCAGCTCACTCGACAGGGCGGCCCCGATACATCAATCGATACTTTGCCGGCGGGGGCGCAGCCGTTTGCTCTTGGCGTTCTTCTGTTGCAACGGACGGGGAAGGAGGGGGGCTGTCTTTTTCAGACCACAAACCCAGCTGCTCGAGAACCGCGTGAAGAGCTTCCGTGTCGATGGGAAAAGACCACCTGGCTGCCTTGTAAATTTGCTCGAGGGAGTGGAGAATGTCGTCGGCTTCGGCCAAACCGGGGATCACCTCGGCTGCCCCCTGGTAAATGGCCCAGCGCCGCTCTGCCGGCTCGATGGGGCGACGAGGGTAATGAGTGAGAATCACAGGGATATCCGGAAGCCGGCTCCGACACTCTCGACAAAAGGCATAGGGGTTAAACAGCCCCGTCGTCATATCCACCACCATCAGATCCGGAGAATGAGTTGCCGCCACCTCCACCAGATCTGCCTGAGGAGAAACCAGCACCACTGTATGGCGCTGAGACTCCAGCACCAGCTTCCAGAGCTGGGCTTGCAAAAGCTGACCCTGAGCCACCAGAACGGTCTTGGTCACGGTGAGCAGAGAAACGACTTGCCTTAGTTTACAACTTTGCCTACGGCGCAAGGTAGCATTTCCAATAGAGAAGAAACAGTAACTAGCTATACCGGTAGTGCTGGGCTGACCCAGCCGCTTGGATACGTAAACTACCCGACTCCGACCGCCCCCCCTTCCCCCCCAACCCCCCGTATATGGGGGCAGGGGGGCGGGGGGATTGAGGGGGTACAGTGCGGGGCTCCTGCAGTTTCTAGCTGAAACTCCACCGATCTGCGACAAGTTTTTGGGTACAGCTTGCCCGGCGGCCTCAGCACTTGCCTTGCTCGGTCAAACCACCCTCAGCTTCCTCTTCGGTTTCGGAGGCCAGCTCGGCCTGCAAGGCCTGCCACTCCTCCGGGGAGAGGGAGTGAAGTTTTTCTTGGATTTGCTGCCTCTCGAAAGTGGCCCACTGGGCCTTCAGAGTCATTTCCCTGCTCAACACCCGCTTCAGGTAGCCCACCGTCCAGCCCAGGCATCCCAGCAGAAACACCACACTCGACACCTGCTGCGCCGCGCCCGTATCTAAGCCGGCCCAAAGCAGCAGCCCGTAGAGAAGTCCTCCCCCCAAGAGCAGGGCTAGGCCAATGCCGAGAACATCCCGTCTGCGCATGGCTGGTAGGTTGCAGAAGGGCGAGCTCTAGAGCGAACGCGGCTTGGGCCGAAACGTCATGAAGGGAGCCACGAGCACCATACCGGGGAAGAAAAACAAAACTAGGAAAAACATCAACACCTTTTCCCAGGCACCGCTGTAGTTCCAGCGCTTGTCCACGTACACCAAAAACAAGAACGGCAGCACCAGCAGGTAGAGAACTGCTAGCGCAGCATAGGTCAAGCCAATGAGCGTCGAGGTAGAGAGCATATCCAGTTGCCTCGAATTAACCTGGGCAAATCCAGTCCAATCGGGGTCATATTACAGCATTGTAATAGTGAATGAACTTGTCGGCTTAGCCGGCTCTTCGCCTCATCGCTATAAACTCGTGCTGATGGCCCCGACAGGGCAGGTGGGGATGCATTGTTCGCACATAACACAGCGATTACGCAGAAACTCCAGTTTCCAGTCGGGAGCGGAAATCTTCAGTGCCTCGGTGGGGCAAACGCCCGTACACAAGCCGCAATCCACGCACAAATCTGGGTCGATCTGAATTTCTTTAGCCCGCTCGGCCACCTCAATGCCCAAAGACTGCACCCACTCCAGCCCCGCCTCCACCTGGTCGATATCTCCCGATAGCTCCACCACCAGGGTGCCCACTTCGTTAGGGGTTACTCTGGCACGGACGATGTTGGCGGCTACATCGAAGTCTTTCGCCAGACGATAGGTGAGGGGCACATTCACCAAGTGGCGAGGAAAAATCAGGGTCACTCGTTTGCGCACGGATTTGACTTGCGTAGCTGAGGTACGACGACTCTTCCAGTATGCCAAGGCCGACTGCCAAGTTCGGCCATACTGCAAGCAAAAAATCTCCCCTCACCGGCAGAACAGATGGGGTGCTTTCTCGCCTGCCCGCAGGTTGGAAGCTATGAAAGGCGCCCCGCGGCCTGCCACAATAGGGACAGAGCGTCTTCGATCCCCATGAACTCGGCCCGGCCCCGTCTCAACTCCGAGCACTACCGACAGATGTTGGTGCGCGATGGTGAGCGTCGCTTCCGCGAGTGGCACACTGCCTTTCTCAACTACCAGCGGCAGTTTTTGCAAGAGATGAAGCGGCTGCAGCTCCGTTCTTCCTCGAATGGCTAATTTCTTCAGGAATGCCTACGCCCACTACTTTCAACCTGCTGCCGATCTGTTCTGAGCCCGATCCTTCCCTCCGCCAAGAAACTTTGGAATTGTTGGAGTGGCCCCGCCTCTGCCAACACTTGGCCAGCTTTGCCGCCACACCCCTAGGCCGCCGCGCCTGCCTAGAGCTGGATCCCTGGCGGAGCCGCGCCGAGAGCGAGGTCTGTCTTGATCAAACGGAGGAGGCCATCCGGCTGGATTGCAGCCAGCCAGGGGGGATTTCTCTGGACGGGATCCACAACTTGCTGCCGGCCCTGGAACGGGCCGAACGGGGGGGCATTCTGAGCGGGGAAGAGCTGGTGCAGATTGCCACCACCTTGGGGGCTGCTCGCCGCCTTCGCCGACTCATCGATGCTGACGAGCGCCTGCCCCGCCTGCAGGAGTGGGTGAGCAATCTGCGCACCTATCCTGAGCTAGAGCAGGAGATCTTCCGCTGCCTGGACGAACACGGCGAGGTGAGAGATAGCGCCAGCGCCGCCCTGGCAGACCTGCGCCGTCAGCACCGCCAGTACCGCAGCCAGATCCAAGAACGCCTACAACAGGTGATGAGCCAGCACCCCCAGGCGCTGCAGGACACGTTGATTGGCCAGCGGCAGGGGCGCTTTGTGCTGATGGTAAAGGCCACCCATCGGGATCTCATCCGCGGCATTGTGCACGACAGCTCTGCCAGCGGGGCCACCCTCTATGTAGAGCCCTACGCTGTGGTGGAGCTAGGCAACCGGCTGCGGGAAACCCAGGCCCAGATCCAGGCGGAGGAAGAGCGGATCTTGGCCGCCCTCTCGGCCCAGGTGGGATCTGTTGCCGAGGATTTGGAGCATCTGCAGGCGGTGATGGTGGGGCTGGAGGTGGCGTTGGCTCGCGCTCGCTACAGCCTTTGGTTGGGGGGCAATCGCCCCCAGTTTGTCCTGGCAGGATTGCGCCTGCGCCAAGCTAGGCACCCCTTGCTTCTGTGGCAGTCTCGCGAGGAAGGCAAGGGCCCGGAGGTGATCCCGATCGATTTCACCCTCTCGGAGTCCATCCGCGCCGTGGTCATCACCGGCCCCAACACTGGCGGCAAGACAGTTGCCCTGAAGACCTTGGGGCTATTGGTGCTTATGGCCAAGGCGGGGATCTTCCTGCCCGCCCAGGATCCGCCCCAACTGCCCTGGTTCGACGGGGTCTATGCCGACATCGGCGACGAGCAATCGCTGCAGCAAAGCCTCTCCACTTTTTCCGGGCATATTCGCCGCATCAGCCGCATCGTGCAAGCTTTGCAGTCGGAGCCGGCGCCGGCCCTTGTTCTGCTGGACGAGGTGGGGGCAGGCACGGATCCCAGCGAGGGCGCGGCCCTGGCTGCCGGGCTATTGGAGTATCTCGCCGAAAAGGCCCTGCTGACCTTGGCCACCACCCACTACGGCGAGCTGAAGGCTCTGAAATACCAGCATCCCGGCTTTGAGAATGCCTCGGTGGAGTTTGACGAGGCCACCCTGGCCCCCACCTACCGCCTGCTGTGGGGGATCCCTGGTCGCTCCAATGCCTTGGCCATCGCCCGGCGGCTGCACCTGGAGCCGGAGATTCTGCGGCGGGCGCAGCAGCATCTGCAGGGGGAAAGCCAGGTGGATAAGGTGATCGCGGGGCTGGAGGCGCAACGGGCCCAGTTGGAAGAGCGGGCCGCCCAGGTGGGATCCCTGCACCAAGAGCTGGAAACCCTGTACCGCCAAATGCAGCAGCGCAGTCGGCAAATGGCTGAGCGAGAGGCGCAACTGGAGTACCGGCAGCAACAGGGGCTGCAAGCCCTCTTGGCCGCCGCCCGCCGGGAGGTGGCCGCCGCCGTCCGCAAGCTGCAACAGGGGGACGATCCCCAGCAGGTCGCTGCTGAGCTGGAGCAGATTCGCAGGCGCTACTCGCCGCCGCCGCCGCCCGTTGAGACTGAGTTCGTGCCAGAGGTGGGGGATCGGGTGCGGCTGCGGGGCCTGGGACAGACGGGAGAGGTCATTGCCGTCGAAGGAGAGGTGTATGTGGTGCGCAGCGGCATTCTCAAGTTCACGGTGCCGCGGGGCCAGTTGGATCCCATCGATGAACATCAGGCCAAACAGCGCCAGCGCCCCAAAGCTCCTCCTTCCCCACCGCCCACCACTGCTCCCCTGAACCTGCGCACCAGCCGCAACACCCTTGACCTAAGGGGGAAAACTGTAGCCGATGCCGAGGCGATTCTGGAACAGCACTTTGCCCAAGCCCCTCCTGGCCCGGTTTGGATCATCCACGGCCACGGCACGGGACGCCTGCGGGCCGGCGTCCAGGCCTACCTCCAAAATCACCCGCGTGTCCAGAGGTTTGCCCCAGCGGATCCCCAGGACGGCGGTACGGGTGTGACTGTGGCCCACCTGCGGTGAGGGTCAGGCTGTTTCAAACTCCCTGACAGTCGTTTCAAACAAGGTTAAGGCACTTTGCCGCTGGCCTTCACCCGCCCCTCTTCCTCAGGGGGAGAGGGAAGCTGAAGCTCCACGAACAGGCTGTTTGGTAACTGTTCAAACTTGACTTTGGAGCGCCGCTGCCGAGCTGACGGGCTGGGATCCCGCTTGGCGGTGCCGACTTTGCCAAAGCCAGTAGGCGCGCAGCAGTTGGCTATCTCCAATTAACTTGAGCATCACCGCCACCGTCGCGCCGGTCCAGCAGAGGGGGCCGAAAGTGGCACCTGCTGCTGCCAACAGGGCCAACCCGGAAAGATTCAGCCCCAAGCCCTGTACCCACATCCACCAAACAGTCTCACGCTCTAACATTGGCCAGATCCCAGAGGAAGAATTGGATAGCCCTACTCTCTTGAATCTGAGGTGGGATGGGGATGTGGCCAAGCCTCAGCCCAGATGCCCAAAGCTGCATACTTCGAGGGGCGTTATGTCCATAGCGCTTAACCACCTAGCCCATCCACTCCTGCAATCGGGCCAGGGCCCGCCGCTTTTGCGTTGCAGAGCGGACGCTGCTCTTCGTCAGCCGGTTGCAGCCATGCACCAGACCCTTGCCTCCCAGCGCCACCAGAGTGACCCGCTGGGTTTGCCCCGGCTCAAAACGCACCGCTTGGCCGGAAGGGATGTTGAGGCGCCTGCCAAAGCTGGCGGCGCGATCCAACACCAGGGCTCGGTTGACCTCAAAAAAGTGAAAGTGACATCCTCTCCCGCTAAGCCCTGACGGGCTGTAGACGGGAGCTTCCGAGAATCACTTCCCGCAGTTGCTGCTTCAACGGACTGGTAAACCAGGATCCTCCACAGCCAGAGAGCGGCAGTCCCACCGCCCCCCTATATCCCCCCGTATACGGGGGGAC
>NZ_JBSSEF010000052.1:0-9386 GCF_054061455.1 Thermostichus sp. OS-CIW-20 | reverse complement strand
ATAGCTCCAATAACCGTATACTTTTCACCCTTGTATCTCTGACGATAATGATAAGCCCTTTGACCACGTAAACTCCGAGATACTCTCCACTCCATATGCTGGGATCCCAGCACCACCCAGGGTTGAAACCCCGCCTGTCGCCACTGAAAAATCTGGTAAGAGAGCAGGGTTTGCCCGTCTTTCCAGGGCAGAAAGGCTTTCGGCTCTCCCATCCGCGTGGAAAACCCAGCCGCCAAGATCAGCGCATGCAGCTTCGGCTCATTTGCCAAGGAGCTTCACCAGCAGAATGCCAAACAAATATAGAAACGTCACAGCCCCGGCCAAAAGGCTCTGGGTGAGGGGATCCGTCGAAGGGGTGAGAATGGCCCCCGCCACCACCGCGCCCAGAACCACGTAGCGCCAGCCCTTGAACATCTGCTCGGCAGTCACCAGCCCCAGCGCCCCCAGCAGCGCCTGCAAAATCGGCACCTGAAAGGCCAGGCCGGTGCTGAACAGCAGCAGCAGCACAAACTCAAAGTAGCGGTCGATGGACCAAGCCTGATCCACCACCCCTTCGCCGTAGCGAATGAAAAAGTTGAGCGCCGCCGGAATGAGGAGATAGTAGGCAAAGACCAAGCCGGCCACAAAGAGAAGGCTGGATCCCAGCACCACCGGCCCCAGCAGCTTGCGCTCCTTCACGCTCAGCCCCGGCAAGACGAAGCGGGCAATTTGGTAGAGCAAAAAGGGCGTGGCCAGCAATAGCCCCGAGTAGGCTGCCACCTTCACAGAAACGAAAAAATACTCCCCCGGCGCCAGTTGCAAAAAGGTAACCCCCCGAGCGGGCACCTCCAGCAGGGCGACAATGCGATTCACCACGGCAAAGCAAGCGATGATGCAGATCGCCACCGCGATCACGCTGGCCAACAGGCGGCTGCGCAGCTCTTCCAAGTGCTCCATCAAGGTCATCTCGACCTCGTAGGGAAACTCCGGATCCCGCACCCGACCAGGCTCAGGGGCCGCCGCGGCTTGTTCCGGGGACTCGGTCTCAGAGGCAAGGGTCATGGGCCAAGGTGTAACGAGACGTTCCCCGCTATCTTAGCGCTGCCCCCTCTCCAGGGAAAAGCACTTGCCCAACACTCCTCGCCATTGGGCGGTGGCCCAAGCCCGTTAAGGGGATCCCGGGGCCTGAGCAGATGAAACTGGGAAGGGGAGCGGTTGCAGTTTTTAGCGCTTGCCCAAGCCCAGCGCCTTTTCCACCTGCTGGGCGGCATAGGCCATGGCAAAACAGCAGATGAAGTAGATTAGGCCGATAAAAAACAGCACTTCCCGCTGGGTGCCTAGCCAGTTGGGGTTGGTGAACACCACGCGCCCCGCCTGCAGCAGGTCGATGAGGCCGACAATGAACACCAGTGACGTGTCTTTGAAGAGGGTGAGGAACTCGTTCACCAGCGCCGGAACAGCTGCCCGCAACGCCTGGGGCAAAATCACCAAAGCGGTCACTTGAAAGGGGTTCAAGCCCAGCGCCCGTGCCGCTTCTAGCTGGCCCAGCGGGATTGACTGCAGGCCGCCCCGCACGTCCTCGGCCACGTACACGGCTGTAAACAAGATGAAGGCCACCTCCGCCCGGATGATCAGGTTGACGCTGATCCCCCCCAGAAAGAAGGGCACCAACAGCCAGGCGGCAAACAGAATGGTGGTCAGAGGCACCCCCCGCACCAGCTCGATCACCAGCGTGCAGAAGATCCGGATTACCGGCAACGCCCGATTGGCCCGGCCCAACGCCAGCAACACCCCAATGGGGAAGCCGATGATCATGGCGGCTGCCGCCAAGATCAAGGTCAGCAGCAGTCCAGACAGTTGCTCAGCCCGCACTGCCGGCCAATTGGGGCCCAGGTTGCCCAGCAGCAGCTCCAGACAGAGGGGCAAGATCAAGGCCCAAACCCAGATGGAAGCCAGCCGCCAGGATTCCCGTCCGCGACTGAGGGCAATAGCGGCAAAAGTGACGCCAGAGCAAACCGCCAGCCACCCCTGCGACTGGGTTCCCAAAGGCAGGAACGCGGCTAAGCCCATAGCAGCTCCCAAGAGAATGAGGTAGTGCAGCAGCACACCGCCCCAAGCCCCCCCCGCTACCCCTAGGGTGGCCAGTACAATCCCCAGCACCGCCCACACCCGCCACAGTTGGCTGCTGGGGTAGGTGCCGCTGGCAAAGATTTTCAGGTTGGCCGGGATCACTTCCCAGCGGGCTTGGGTGAACGCCCAGTTCCAGAACAGGGAAATTGCCCAGGCCAACACCAAGGCAGAGACCAAGGTGAGCAAGGTGCTCAACCAGGAGTCAAACAGGTTGCGACGCACCCAAGCCAGCGGACTTTGTTTCTCCGTGGGGGGGAGTACCTTTTCTTCTACAAGGGGAGAGGAGAGACTGCTGGGCATGGGTTAGCGCTCCACCAATTTGACGCGGGCATTGAGCCAGTTCATGCCGTAGGAAACCACCAGGTTAAAGGTCAGGTAGGTGGCCATGAGGATGGCGAACATCTCCACCGAACGTCCCGACTGGTTGATGATGGTGCTGCTGATGTTGAACAGATCGGAAAAGCCAACGGCAATGGCCAAGCTGGAGTTTTTAATCAAGGTGAGATACTGAGTGTTCAAGGAGGGGATCATGATCCGCAGGGCCTGGGGCACAATCACCAAGCGAAAGGTTTGCAGCTCCGACAGGCCGACGGCCCGGGCCGCCTCCCACTGCCCCCGCGGCACCGCCAAAAAGGATCCCCGCACCACTTCGGCAATGTAGCAGCCGGTGTAGGTCACCAAGCCCAGCATCATGGCGGTAAACTCCGCCGAAAGCTGGATCCCACCCCGGAAGTTAAAGCGCTCCAGTACCGGGACATCCAGCCGCACCGGCGGCTCTGGGAAGAGCACCCAGCAGGCCACCGCCAGCAGCACCACCCCCGCAGCCACCCACAGGTTCCGCTGCAGGGATCCCAGCTCGGGTCGGCAGACTAGGAGCAGCTTGCGGATCCCCCACCCAGCCGCGATTACAATGGCCAGCGCGGGAACCAGCCAGCCGCTGGGATCCAACCCGGGCAGCTTCACTCCCCGCTGGTTGATAAAGACAAGCCCGCCGATGGAGAGACTGTTGCGCACCCCCGGCAGGGTGAGGATCACCCCCTGGTACCAGAAGATCACGATCAGCAGCACCGGGACATTGCGAAAGATCTCGGTAACAACGGTGGCCAGCTGGCGGGCCAGCCAGTTGCTGGAGAGGCGAGCCATCCCCAGGACAAAGCCCATCGCCGTCGCCAACACAATGCTGACTGCCGACAGCCAGAGGGTGTTCACCGCTCCCACCGCCAGAGCCTTCAGGTAGCTCTCGGAGGGGTCGTAGGGGATCAGCCCCTCGGTGATCCCAAAGTTGGCGGAGTTGTCCAGAAAGCGAAAGCCCAAACTGATGCCCAGGCGGCGCAGGCTGGCGAGGAGGTTCTGAGCAAGGATCCCGAACACCAGCAGCACGGCCACGACAAAGGCCACCTGCAGCAGAACTTTTAGGATGCGCTCATCCCGCCACCAGGGGGGGCGAAGGTGGGACTGGTCGGACAGAGAAGTCATGCGGGGCAAGCAAAAATTCAGAGCACAGCAGAGAATAGGGGATCCCTGGCCGGTACTGACCAACCGGGATCCCTAGGCCCGGATTCCGAATCAGCCGATCAGCGGAAAGGCGGCGCGTACTGGATCCCACCTTTGGTGTAGGGCTGGTTCAAGCCCCGCGGCACGCCCAAGGGGGTCAGGTGGCGGTCGAAGATCTCGCCGTAGTTGCCCACCGCCTTGATGACATTGACCACCCAATCCGGCTTCAGGCCCAGCAGCTCTCCCAGGTTGCCTTCCTGGCCCAAGAAGCGGCGAATGTCGGGATCCTCCGACTTGAGGAACTCGTCCACATTGGCGCTGGTGATCCCCTTTTCTTCTGCATAGAAGAGGGCGTAGACCGTCCAGTTCATAATGTCGGAGAAACTCTCATCTCCGTGGGGAACCAGCGGCCCCAAGGGCTCTTTAGAGATCACCTCCGGCAAGATCACGTGGTCGTCGGGAGAAGCCAAGCTGGCCCGGCGGGAGATGAGGGCGCTTTGGTCGCTGGTGATGGCATCGCAACGGCCCTCTTCGTAGGCGTTGAAAGAGGAATCATCGCCGTCGAAGGTTACTGGCGTAAAGGCAATGCCACGGGCGCGGAAGGTATCCGCCAAGTTCAGCTCGGTGGTGGTGCCGGCAATCACACAGATGGTGGCCCCGTTCAGGTCTTCCAGCTTTTCCACCCCCAGCGACTTCCGCACCATAAATCCTTGGCCGTCGTAGTAGGTGGTGGGGCCGAAGGTCACCGCCCACTCGCGATCCCGGGTGAGGGTCCAGGTGGTGTTGCGGCTAATCATATCGACCTCGCCCGCCTGAATCGCAGACTGGCGATTGGCCGCCGTCAGGTAGACGTATCGAACCTTGTCCGGATCTCCAAAGAGAGCGGCAGCTACTGCCCGGCAGATGTCGATATCAAAACCCACATACTTGCCTTGGTCATCCAGGTTGCCGAATCCGGGCAGTTGGTTGTTTACCCCACAGATCAACTCGCCCCGAGCCTTGATGCGGTCGGTGAGCGGCCCCAGCTGCGCCCAAGCGGGAAGGGACTGCAGGCCCATAGACAACGCCAGTGCCCCGGCCAAGGGAGCCAATCCGTTCAAATGCTTTATCCAGTTCATAAAATTACCCCATGTCAATCCTCAAGATCTTCGTCGTCAACAGTCGTTCATACACGGCACTTCAACCGAGATACCGTGCCATTGGGTTACACTCCTGCCACACCCCACACCCCATAGAATGGTTTGCCATAGGCGCCTACGATTTTCTCAAAGCCTTACATGTCAGGGCGTATGGAAATGTTGCAGAGGCTACGGTTGTGGCTCGGCCAGTTCTGCCATGGTACCCATGCCTGCTTTGGTGAAACTTAGGGAGTCACCCACCCATGCAAGGATCCCCGCACATAAGGTCTTCACTCTCTCCGCAAAGTGCAGCCAGCGCTGACATTATCCAATGCGAAGATGTTCACAAATGGTACGGCGATTTCCACGTCCTCAAGGGCATTACCACCCGCATCCGCCGCGGAGAGGTGGTGGTGGTCTGTGGGCCTTCAGGCTCGGGCAAGTCAACGTTTATTCGCACGTTGAACCGCTTAGAAGAACACCAGAGAGGGCGCATTGTGGTAAATGGCATTGAGCTAACCAGCGACCTACGCAACATCGATGCCATTCGCCGCGAGGTGGGCATGGTTTTTCAACAGTTCAACCTGTTTCCCCATCTCACGGTTTTGCAAAATGTAACCCTTGGCCCAATCCACGTGAAAAAGATGAAAAAAAGTGAGGCGATAGAGCGGGCTATGGAACTGCTAAGCCGCGTGGGGATCGCCGAGCAAGCAGAAAAATACCCGGGGCAACTTTCGGGGGGGCAGCAGCAGCGGGTGGCGATTGCCCGCGCCTTGGCCATGAATCCGGCGGTGATGCTCTTCGATGAGCCCACCTCGGCCTTGGATCCAGAGATGATCAAGGAGGTGCTGGACGTGATGCGGGAGTTGGCCCGCTCGGGGATGACCATGGTGTGTGTAACCCACGAGATGGGCTTTGCCCGCGAGGTGGCGGATCGGATTATCTTCTTCGACCGCGGCAAGATCGTGGAGGAAAACACCCCCCAAGAGTTTTTCAGCAATCCGAAAGAAGAGCGCTCCCGCCTGTTTTTATCCCAGATCCTTTCCCACTAGCGAGTCCTTCAGAAGGGGGTGAGGCGTGCCAGAAAAGCCCCCTCCGGCTCTTGATAGACAATCTGCCCCTGCCAGCCGTTGGCGTGGGCACACTGCAGCAGGGTTTCCGGATCTACAAATAGCCAGGGAAAGGGATCCCCCCGCTGGCCGTTGTACTCGGCTACAAAGTTCACTACCTTGGCTTTTGCCTCGCTCCCTTCCTGCCAATCTTCTGAGCCACCTGCTTCGAGGTGGGCAGGAGCGGCCAGCTTGCCAGAGGGATCTTCCAAGTTTTCTAAACGCCCTCCCTCTTCTGCCGGCAGATTCCGCAGATCTGCGAGGTCGCTGGCATCGCTCAAATCGGTGGAATCCAGGAGCAACTGGCCAGTGGGCTGAACCCAGTGGCGAGCCAGGCGCAAAAAACGCTCCAAGCCCGACAGGGATCCCGCCAAGCCGACGCCGTTCATCAGCAGGAGTAGGGTATCGAAGGGCTCTCCTGGCCCCGCCCAGTGGAAAAGATCGGCGGCAATGCGGCAACACACCCCCCGCTCTGCCATAATCTGCAAAGCCACAGGGGAGCGATCCAAGGCAGCCACGGCCAATCCTTCCTCCTGCAGCAGCAGGCTGTGGCGGCCCGTGCCGGCGCCGATGTCTAGCACCCGACCGCGGCATAGATCCAAAGCCATGGCCTCCACCTCCGGCAGCTCCTGGGTGAAGAACACCTCTGGGGAGACCACCTGGGGCTCTTCCGCCAACGGGATCCCCTCCAGGCCGTAGGCATGCAAGAGCAGGGATCCCTTGGCCTCTCCTCGGTGCCAGTCCCATAGGGCTTGCTCTAAGGGATCCTGAAGTGGGTAATTCTCGACAGCCTTTATCATGGAAGGGGAAAGCTAAACCGTTGACCCGATGGCCATCGTCGCCTTTCTTTACGGTGCCGCTATCGTCCTTTTGCTGATTGCAGCAGTGGTTTGGGCAACATCTCGGCAGTTCAATGTGGAGACCGAGACGCAGATCGGCACCTCGCCAGAAGAGCCCTCCGAGACCTCATCCGTTCCCATTTCCATTGTGGAGCAGCTAGAGCGCCAATACCGCAACAGCCCTTCCTACCGTCCCGATCCGTGACATACTCCCGCACTCATGCTGATGCATAGTCGGAGATCCTTAGAGATCCTTGGAAAGATGACTTTTGAGGATTCCTGAGGATACAAGCAGTGTCTTTGCTGGCCAAAAGCTAGCGTTTTCTCTCTATATATGGTTGCCAAGTCTCCACCACCCATTGTCTACATTGCCTTGGGGCTATTGCTACTCTGGGGCGGTCATCGTGCTTGGCAGGCGGGCTATGTTCGCTGGCCGGAAGGCATTTCTCTACCGCCAGTATCGCTGCCAGGGTTGGGGGGTGGAGCACAAGATCTGCTCCTGACCAGCGGCGAGCGCACCTTGTTTGCCGATAGCAGTCCCGCTGCCGTTGCCGCTGCAGAGCTGTTGCGCCAAGGTAACCTCAGCGCAGCCATCTCGGTGTTGGAAATGGGTCTGCAAAGCAACCGCAACGACCCGGAAGCTCGCATTTTCTTGAACAACGCCCGCGCCCAGCAGCAAGGCAGTCCCTTGAGCCTGGCGGTGGTGGTGCCCATCTCCAGCAACCCCAACCGCGCCAAAGAGACCCTGCGGGGGGTGGCACAAGCTCAGGAGGAGCTTTTCCAACAGGGGGGAATCGGAGGACGGCTGCTGCGGGTAGTGATTGCCGACGATGGCGATAACCCTGAGCGAGCAGCAGCGGTGGCCAAAGCCCTGGTGGCGCAGCCTGAGATCTTGGGGGTGATTGGCCATAACACCAGCGATGCCACCCTGGCTGCAGCCGAGGTTTATCAGCCTGCCGGCTTGGCGATGATCTCCTCCACCTCCACCAGCACTCGCATCAGCATGCTGGGGGATGCCATTTTTCGCACCGTGCCCTCGGATCAAGTGGCCGGCACGCAACTGGCCCGTTATGCTCTCAACACGTTGCGGCTGCAAAGGGTGGTCATCTTCTACAACCCCAACAGCGCTTACAGTACCAGCCTGCGGGACGCCTTTGCCTCCACCCTGACCAGCGAAGGGGGCATCGTGCTGGCGGAGTTCGACTTATCGGCGTCGGACTTCAACCCCCAGGCCAGCCTGCAAAGGGCCGTCGGCCAAGGAGCCCAGGTAGCTTTTTTAGCTCCCACGGCTTCCGTAGCCTAAAAAGCGCTGGCCGTAGCCCGCGAGAACGCTGTAGCTGGTAAGCCCCTTGCTCTTCTGGGCGGCGATGTGCTCTTCAGCCTCACCACATTGCAAGAAGGGGGAGCAGCGGTAGAGGGCTTGGTGGTGGCGGTACCCTGGCATCCCCAGGTGCCGCGCAACCGCGAGTTTGCCCAGAAGGCAGCCCAGCTCTGGGGAGGGCAGGTGAGCTGGCGCACCGCTCTGGCTTATGATGCCACCCGGGTTTTCTTGCAAGCTTTCAGCCAAGGAGCCACCAGCCGCAGCGCTGTGCTGGCCCGTTTGCAGGATCCCAACTTCCTCCTCCAGGACGGGGCTTCGGGAGAGGTGCGCTTCTTGCCCTCCGGCGACCGCAATGCTCCCCATGTGCTGGTGCGGGTTGAGCCCGGCAACCGCTCCGGTACCGGCTACGATTTTGTGCCTCTCCCCTAGGGATCCCGGCAGACGCTACAGTGGGGGATGCTCTCAATCTCCTCAGAATCGAATGGATCCCATGCCCACTCGGATCACAGCCTGCTTTCAGGCGCTGCGCAGCCGTGGTGAAAAAGCCCTCATCCCCTACCTCACCGCCGGGGATCCCAACCTGGAGACGACCTTCGAGGCTTTGCAGGTTCTGGATCAGAGTGGCGCCGATCTCATCGAGCTGGGGGTACCCTACTCGGATCCCTTGGCGGATGGGCCGGTGATCCAAGCAGCAGCCACCCGCGCCCTCAGTCGGGGAGTCACTTTGGGCGCCATTCTACAAGGCTTGCGCTGTCTCTCGCTGCAGGCCCCCCTGATCCTGTTCACCTACTACAACCCCATCCACCAGCTCGGCATCCCCAACTTTCTGCATCAACTGCGGCAGGCCGGCTGTGCCGGCTTGGTCGTCCCCGATCTGCCTCTGGAAGAGGCGGGATCCCTGCGACAAGCAGCCCAGGCCGAAGAGATCGACCTCATCCTGCTGGTGGCCCCCACCAGCCCCCCGGAGCGCATGCGCCGCATTGCCCAGCAGTCCAGTGGCTTTGTCTACTTGGTCAGCACCACCGGCGTCACCGGCGAACGGGCCACCCTGGAAAAGCGGATCCCGGCTTTGCTGCAGCAACTGCGCCAACAAACCCCCCTGCCGATTGGGGTGGGCTTCGGCATCTCCACTCCCGACCAGGCCCGCCAGATCGCTCTCTGGGGAGCAGATGCGGCGATTGTGGGCAGCGCATTTGTGCAACGGCTGGCCAAAGCCCCCACGCCTGAAGAAGGACTGCAACAAATAGCTCACTTTTGTCGAGCCCTCAAAGCGGCCCTGCAAGAGGTGACCACTCCAGAGTGTTACAGCCTGTTAAGGGCTCAAGGGGTACAATAGCAGCACTTAGCAAACCAACTTCGGAAGGAGGATGGATTGATCAGTAGTAAAGAAGTCTTC
>NZ_JBSSEF010000051.1:0-10566 GCF_054061455.1 Thermostichus sp. OS-CIW-20 | reverse complement strand
AAACGCAAATTGACCGCAAGTGGCAACTGATCTGGGAAATTGTCAACGGCCACGCCCAGGGGAAAAATCTAGCTCAGGCAGACTTGAGCGGGGCGAACTTGAGCTGGGCAAATCTGAGCGGGCTCAACCTCACCGGCGTGAACTTGGTGGGAGCCGACCTGAGAGGGGCTAACCTCTGCGGCGCAGACTTAAAGTGGGCAGAGTTGAGCAAAGCCAATCTGAGCCAGGCGGATCTGAGGGGGGCCAATCTAAACCAAGCAGATCTCAGCGGCGCAGACCTAAGCGCTGCCAACCTCAGTGGCGCCAGCTTGATCAAGACCGAACTAGCCAAGGCTAAACTCGTGGGGGCCAAGTTGACACAGGCCAAGCTCATCGGAGCCAGGCTGAGGCGGGCTAAACTGAACGGCGCAGATCTAAGGGGGGCTAGCCTCATCGGGGCCGACCTCGGCGAAGCCAAACTGGGCAAGACAAGCCTAAACTTGCCTATCTTGAGAGGGGCGGTGATTTCTGCAGAGGACAGCCCGGAGAGTCGCTGGTGGTTAATTATTCTCCATGCTTGCGCCCATTCGCAGGAGCTGAGCCGGACGGACTTGAGAGAGGCGGACTTGAGAAAGGCCAACCTTAGCCAGGCAGACCTCAGGGGGGTAAGGCTCAGCGGAGCCAACCTAAGCCGGGCTTACTTGATTGGGGCAGATCTGAGCGAGGCCAACCTAGGTGGAGCCAATCTGAAGAGGGCCAAGCTGGGTGGGGCCAACCTAACCCAAGCCGATCTCAGTGGAACCCAGCTCAGTAGGGCTTATCTGGGCAGAGCCAACCTAAGCGGCGCCGACCTGAGAGGGGCAAATCTGGAGCTGGCCAATCTGCAACGAGTGATCCTTTCTCCTGAAACCCAGATCGAGGCCAAGTGGCGGCTGGTGTGGGAGATCGTCAACGGTCACGCCTCCAAGAGAAACTTGAGTGGAGCTGACCTGAGCGGCGCCAACCTGAACTGGACTAACCTGAGCGGGGCGAAACTGGTCGGTGCAAACTTGAGGGGAGCCAGCCTAGTTGGAACCGGACTGAGGGGGGCTGACCTCAGCCGGGCCAACCTCAGCGGATCCAATCTCAGTTGGGCCGACCTAAGCTACACCAGCCTGGAAGGATCCAACCTAGACCATGCCAAGGTAGGAGGCGCAAATCTCCAGGGCGCAAGACTTGATTTTCAGTGGAAGTTGACCTGGCTCTCCCTTTGGTTCAAAAGTTTGGCGAGCGTCTGGTTTGGTTACCGCGATGTCCCTCGCCTGCTTCCTCCTGCTACCTCGGATCCCCACCGGCATCCTCTAGCCAAGGGAAACTAATGGTTGGCTCCCTCAATTTCTTTGGTTAGGGCCACGCGGCTTTGTGCCCTAGCAAAACTTTTCAAGCCAAGAGGACTGCTCTAGGATAAAGCATGTTCTTCTGAGGAGAATCCCCACAGTGTCGCACTTCACCAGCATCAAGGTTCAGTTCAAAAATAAAGAGATCCTGAAAGGCGCTTTGGTTGCCCAAGGTCACGAGGTCTTGGAAAACACTTATGTCCGGGGGTATGGAGGGAACCGTGTCCAGGCAGATCTGGTGGTTAGGCGCAGCAACGGCTACGACATTGGCTTTCGCCAACGGGGGGACAGCCTGGAGATGATTGCCGACTTTTGGGGAACGGGAGTCAGCGCTGAGGCTTTCTTAGCGCCAATCCGCCAAGCCTATACCCGCGAGCAGCTTCTTGCGACGGCCGCGGAGAAGGGATTTACGGTAGAGTCGGAATCTGTGGATGAAAAAGGGCAGATCAGGATTGTGTTGGGGCGCTGGGCTTGAGGAGGCATTATGGCGGAATATCAACAGGTTGAATACATCATCGACAAAGATGGCAACGTGATTGAGCGCGTGCTCAATGTCAAAGGCAAGGGCTGCCTTGAACTAACTGAGGAAATAGAAAGGGCATTGGGCACAGTTCAAAAAAGGGAACTGTTGCCTGAATATGACCAGGTACCAGTCATAGAAGAAGATGTCCAGCGTCAGGTGGAGCGTCTATGAATGCCCCAAACCCCTTTCTTGATCCCCTGTCTGGTTTAACCAAAGGGATCCAAAAGACTCTGGCTAGGATTCCATTTTGGAGTCGTAACTCTGAAATGAAAAGTCATGATGCCCTGCTGCGCAATCTCATGCAGGCTGCCGGTATCTCAACCTGGCGAGAGCTTCGACAAAAGGCCAAACTGAGTCGAGGAGCCCTAAATGCCCTGAGAACTGGACAGGCCGAAAAGCTGAAGTTAGCCGATCTCAATCGAGCGGCCAGCATTTTGCAAGTACCCTTGTCGAACCTTATTCAGGATTTTAGCGGAATTGAGCTAGCATCGGAGTCTGTAGAAACGGCTCAGGAATTGCAGCGGCTGCACAAACAGCTAGAACAGCAGGAAGGGCAATTGCGCCATCAAATCCGCGCCGAACTGGTGGAAAAGCTCAAGCCTCTTTTGGTGCAATATCCTACCCTGCAGCAGGTTGTGCAGAGGCGACCGGATTACCCCGCGCAGCAAGTCTTGGCTTTGCTGACCTGTCTGGGCAACTTGTTGGAAGACTGGCAGTTGGAAACCATTGGCCAGGTGTGGCAACAGGTGGCCTATGACCCAGAAAGCCACCAGCCCGATGAAGAGGATATCCAGGCGGGAGAGCCGGTCTACGTTCGCTTTGTGGGCTATCGACTTAGGGATCAAGTTTTAGTTCGAGCCAAAGTCAGTCGCACTCTACCTTCCTTGGCAGCATGACGACGTTGGCTATTGATTTTGGCACTTCCAATACGGTGGTCTGTGCCTACCAAAACCAAAAACCCCTTGCAATCGATATACCAGGGATCACCCACCGCTACGACGGCAGCCCCCCTCTAATTCCCTCGGTTCTCTTTGTCGGCCAAAATCAGCAATTTTTGATTGGGGCACCTGCCCAGGCCAAACGGGATCCCAAGCGCCTATTCAAAGGCTTTAAGCGGGATCTCTCTCAACAATTCCAGCCGGCTCCAACCTATGTGGATGGACAGGCCTACACAGCCCAAGAGGCCACGCGGATCTTTCTGCAGCAGCTTCTTGCCAAACTCCAGGCAGAGGGCTGGCAGCCCGATAAGGTGATCTTGACCGTGCCGGTGGGAGCCTACGAGGGCTATTTGCACAACCTGCAAGAGGTGTTTGGCTCCCTAGGGATCCAACAGGTCGTGTTCCTCGACGAGTCCACCGCGGCTGCTTTGGGCTACGGGATCCAGGAGCCGGGATCCCTGATTTTGGTGATCGATTTGGGGGGCGGAACTCTCGACCTCTCTTTGGTCAAAATCTTGAAGCCAGAGCAGGGCACTGCTTACCGAGCTGAGGTCATTGCCAAAACTGACCGGGCCTATGGCTGTGGCGGCGTCGATATCGATATCTGGATTGCCGAATGGGTGCTGGAGCAGTTGGGCCGCAAGCGACAGCAGGTCCCGGCCAGCAGCTTCCAGGTTCTGTGCGAGGTTGCCGAGCGGCTCAAGATCCGCCTCTCCAGCCATTCTCAGGCCAGCGAGGCCTGGCTGGATGAAGACTCCTTTGAGACCCACACTTTAACGCTTCAGCGCGAGCAACTCCAGGAGCTGTTGGAAGAGCGCGGCCTGCTGACGCGGCTGAGAGAAGCCATCGATGAGGTCATCGAGAAAGCCCACAATAAAGGGATCTCTAAACGAGATATCCACCAGGTGGTGTTGGTGGGTGGCACCAGCCTCATCCCAGGAGTGCAGCATCAGGTCATTAGCCTCTTTGGCCGCGACAAGGTCAAGTACCACAAGCCGTTTGAGGCAGTGGCCCACGGCGCTCTGGCCTTCACCCAGTTTGCCCGCCTTCAAGATCATCTCCGCCATACCTATGCCCTGCGGCTCTGGAATCCCTATTTGCAGGCGCCCGACTTTTTCCCTCTCTTTAAGAGCGGCACGGCTTATCCTGCCACGGTGGAACTGCCTCCCTTGCAGGCCAACGCCAATGGGCAAGGCCACATCAACCTGGTGGTTGGTGAGATGGCCGAGGAAGGGGCAACTGAGGTTGTTTACGATCCCGACGGTCGGATGCAGATCCGCAACAGCACCGCAGCTTCTAGCTTTCGTCCCCTTGGGATCCACAACCAGCTTTCCATTCCCCTCAAGCCGCTAGGGCGGGTGGGAGTGGATCGTTTGCAGGTCACCTTTGCCGTCGATGCCGGGCGAACTTTGCGGGTAACGGTAGTAGATTTGCAAACTCAAAAGACCCTTATGCAGCAGCAGGTGGTTGGAAGGTTAACTTGAGGTTAGGGATGGCGGAAAACTTTGATCCTGTTCTGGGTGGACAGCAACCAGCCGGATCCGATCCGGTCATGGGAGGCTTGGTGGGCATTGAGCAAGCCCTGGGCAGTCCGAATCCCAAGGTGAGAATCCAAGCAATCAAGGGTGCTCTGAGGTACGGATCCAGAGGGGCCGAGCTTGTTATCCAAGCCCTGCGAAATGATCCCAACTGGGAAGTGCAGTTTGCGGCTTGGGAGACGCTGCTGGAATCGAAGGATCCGCAGCAGGTGCAGGTGGCAAAGTCCCATCGACTTCCCCTCCGACAGGTTGGAGATGTCCGAGCAAGGTATAAAGCGGGAGAGCGGGATTTCCGCTGGGCCAACCTGAGGGGGGCCAACCTGAGCCAGGCCAACCTGAGCGGGGCCGACCTGGGCGGGGCCAAACTGAACAGGGCCAACCTGAGTGAGGCTGACCTGAGTGGAGCCAGCCTAAGCAGAGCCAACCTGAGCAGGGCCAACCTGAGCAGGGCCAACCTGAATGAGGCTGACCTAAGTGGGGCTGACCTGAGCGGTGCCAGCCTAAGCAGAGCCAACCTGAACAGGGCCAACCTGAGCAAAGCCGACCTAAGCGGGGCCAACCTGAGCGGGGCTAACTTGAGGGAGTCGGTTATTTCTGAAGCAACCCGGCTAGATCCCGAGTGGCGGCTGGTCTGGGAAATCGTCCACGGTCGGGCTAACCTGAAGAACCTAAGCGGGGCTGACCTAAGCTGGGCTGACCTGAGCAGGGCTGACCTGAGCGGGGCCAACCTGAGCAAAGCCGACCTAAGCGGGGCCAACCTGAGCGGGGCCAACCTGAATGAGGCTGACCTAAGGGGGGCTGACCTGAGGGGGGCTGACCTGGGCAGAGCCAACCTGAACAGGGCCAACCTGAGCAGGGCCAACCTGAGCAGGGCCAACCTGAATGAGGCTGACCTAAGGGGGGCTGACCTGAGGGGGGCTGACCTGGGCAGAGCCAACCTGAACAGGGCCAACCTGAGCAAAGCCGACCTAAGCGGGGCCAACCTGAGGGGATCGTTTGTTTTTGAAACGACCCAGCTAGATCCCAAGTGGCGGCTGGTCTGGGAAATCGTCAACGGTCGGGCTAACCTGAAGAACCTAAGCGGGGCTGACCTAAGCTGGGCTGACCTGAGTAGGGTTGACCTGAGCGACGCTAATTTGAGCAGGGTCAACCTGAGCTGGACCAACCTGGGTGGGGCCAGCCTGAACAGGGCCAACCTGAATGAGGCTGACCTAAGGGGGGCTGACCTGAGGGGGGCTGACCTGGGCAGAGCCAACCTGAACAGGGCCAACCTGAGCAAAGCCGACCTAAGCGGGGCCAACCTGGGCAGAGCCAACCTGAACAGGGCCAACCTGAGCAAAGCCGACCTAAGCGGGGCCAACCTGAGCGGGGCTAACTTGAGGGAGTCGGTTATTTCTGAAGCAACCCGGCTAGATCCCAAGTGGCGGCTGGTCTGGGAAATCGTCAACGGTCGGGCTAACCTGAAGAACCTAAGCGGGGCTGACCTAAGCTGGGCTGACCTGAGCAGGGCTGACCTGAGCGAGGCCAACCTGGGCGGGGCTAACCTGAGGGAAGCCAATCTAGGCACGGCTAACCTGAGCGGTGCCAACCTGAGCAGGGCTGACCTAGGGGGGGCTGACCTGAGCGGTGCCAGCCTAAGCAGAGCCAACCTGAGCGAGGCCAACCTGAGCAGGGCCAACCTGAATGAGGCTGACCTAAGTGGGGCTGACCTGAGCGGTGCCAGCCTAAGCAGAGCCAACCTGAGCGAGGCCAACCTGAGCAGGGCCAACCTGAATGAGGCTGACCTAAGTGAGGCTGACCTGAGTGGAGCCAGCCTAAGCAGAGCCAACCTGAGCAGGGCCAACCTGAGCAGGGCCAACCTGAATGAGGCTGACCTAAGGGGGGCTGACCTGAGGGGGGCTGACCTGGGCAGAGCCAACCTGAACAGGGCCAACCTGAGCAAAGCCGACCTAAGCGGGGCCAACCTGAGGGGATCGTTTGTTTCTGAAACGACCCAGCTAGATCCCAAGTGGCGGTTAGTCTGGGAAATCGTCAACAGTCAGGCCGGCCTGAAGAACCTAAGCGGAGCTGACCTGAGCGGGGCCAACTTGAGCGGGAGCAACCTGAGCAGAGCTAGCCTGGGTGAAGCCAACCTATATGGAACCGACCTGCGCGACGCTAACCTAATTGGGGCCGACCTAAGCAGGGCCGATCTGCAAGAAGCTAACCTGGCTGGGGCTTACCTGATAGGCGCCAACCTGAGAGGTGCCAACCTCACTGGGGCCAACCTGAGCAGAGCTCGGCTCATTGGGGCTGATTTGGACGAGGCTAATTTGAGCCGGGCCAACCTAAGTGGGGCTGACCTAAGCTGGGCCAAGCTGTGGGGTACTCAACTTAGAGGGGCCAACCTAGCAGGTGCCAGGCTCAATCGTGGATGGGGATGGTTCAAAGATTTGACGGACACAATTCTCCCCGATGGGACACGCCATCCTTAGACTTTGTGGCCCCAAGGTTTGTAGAGAGTCGCTTGGAAGAATGAGGGAGGTGATTCAGTGGCCGAGAACTTCGATCCTGTTTTGGGGGGACAAGGGCCGGGTGGATTTGATCCAGTCATGGGAGGCTTGGTGGGCATTGAGCAAGCCCTGGGCAGTCCGAATCCCAAGGTGAGAATCCAAGCAATCAAGGGTGCTCTGAGGTACGGATCCAGAGGGGCCGAGCTTGTTATCCAAGCCCTGCGAAATGATCCCAACTGGGAAGTGCAGTTTGCGGCTTGGGAGACGCTGCTGGAATCGAAGGATCCGCAGCAGGTGCAGGTGGCAAAGTCCCATCGACTTCCCCTCCGACAGGTTGGAGATGTCCGAGCAAGGTATAAAGCGGGAGAGCGGGATTTCCGCTGGGCCAACCTGAGGGGGGCCGACCTGATTGAGGCCAACCTGATTGGGGCCAACCTGAGCTGGGCCAACCTGAGGGGGGCCGACCTGATTGAGGCCAACCTGATTGGGGCCAACCTGAGCGGGGCCGACCTGATTGAGGCCAACCTGAGCCAGGCCAACCTGATCTGGGCCGACCTGATTGAGGCCAACCTGAGCCAGGCCAACCTGAGCTGGGCCAACCTGAGCGGGGCCAACCTGAGCGGGGCCGACCTGAGCTGGGCCGACCTGATTGAGGCCAACCTGAGCCAGGCCAACCTGAGCTGGGCCAACCTGATTGAGGCCAACCTGAGCCAGGCCAACCTGAGCTGGGCCAACCTGAGCGGGGCCAACCTGAGCAAGGCCAACCTGAGTGGGGCCAACCTGAGCGGGGCCAACCTGAGCAGGGCTGACCTGAGCGGGGCCAACCTGAGCGGGGCCGACCTGAGCAGGGCTGACCTGAGGGGAGCCAACTTGAGGGGAGCAAAGCTGGGTGGCACGAACCTAAAGGGGGCAAACCTATGGGGCGCAAAACTAAGTCCCGGCTGGGATCAATTCGCCGACTTGAAAGGGGCCATCCTCCCCGACGGAGCCATCCATCCCTAGCCTGATCCCTTGGCTACACTACCTACAGCCGCTCTCAGTGGATCCATGAGTCCCTCAGATCTCGCCTTTGCCAGCAATCACCAAGACATCCTCACACTGCTGGACTTAGTGGTTCGCGCCCGCTACCCTTTGATCTACCTGGTTACTCCCGAAGAAGCCCCGGCAGAGGAGCTCCTGCAAGTTCTAGCCGATTCCCTCAAGCCCAAGCGCAAACTCCTAATCTGGGATATCGTCTCCGGCTGGTCAGATAACGGCCAAAACAAAGGCCAATTGATGCCTGCTCTGGGCCGCATCGGCGCCATCAAAGAGGACGAGGCGGTTATTTGTGTTCTCAAAGACCTAAACCCCACCCTGAGAAATCCGGAACGCTCGGACAATTACCCCGTCATCCGCTACCTGAAAACCCTGGCCAGAGAGAGCCGCCACAGCCGCAAGTCCATCATCCTCTTGGGCCAAGAAGCCGTTGTCCCTGCCGAGCTGCGCGAGGAAATTGTGGTCTATGATTTTCCCCTGCCCAGCATCGCCGAAATTGAGCGGATCATTACCCGCGCGATCCCTGCCCGTCAACTGGAGCTAAGCGGCCCGGCGCGGGAACAACTGGTTCGAGCCTGCCAAGGACTGACCCGGCAGCGCATTGAGCGGATCCTGGCCCGCGCCCTAGCCGCCAAGGGCAAGGTCAGCGAGGGCGATATTGACCTTGTTCTGGAAGAGAAAAAACAATACATCCGCCAGACGGAAATCCTGGAGTTTTACAACCCCTCCGAGACCTTGCAAAATGTCGGCGGCCTGGAAAACCTCAAAGCCTGGATTCGGCAGCGCCGCAACAGTTTTAGTGCCCAGGCCCGTGCCTATGGCTTGCCCAGTCCTAAGGGCATTTTGCTGGCCGGGATCCAGGGCACCGGCAAGTCTCTATGTGCCAAAACCATAGCCCGCGAGTGGCGCATGCCCTTGCTCAGGCTGGATGTGGGGCGACTCTTCGGCGGGATCGTCGGCGAAAGCGAAAGCCGCGTGCGCCAGATGATCCAAATTGCCGAAGCCATGGCCCCTTGTGTGTTGTGGATTGATGAGTTGGATAAAGCCTTTGGCGGCGTCAACAGCGAGTTTTCAGGGGATTCGGGCACCAGCAAGCGGGTCTTCGGCAGCCTGATCACCTGGATGCAGGAAAAAACCAAACCCGTTTTTATTGTTGCCACCGCCAACAATGTCCGCATCTTGCCGGCCGAGCTGCTGCGCAAAGGCCGGTTTGACGAAATTTTCTTCGTCAATTTGCCCAACCAACGGGAGCGGGAGGAGATCTTCCAAGTCCACATCCAGCGGCTGCGGCCCAACCGCGTGCGGGATTTTGCCTACCCTGAGCTGGCCATGGCCAGCGAAAACTTCAGCGGCGCAGAAATTGAGCAGACCATCTACGATGCCATGCACATGGCCTTCAACCAGGATCCGCCCCGCGAGTTTACCCAGGAGGATATTCTCGGCGCCATTCGCCAAACCGTTCCCCTGGCCGCCATCGCCCGCGACCAGATTCAAGACTTGAAAGCGTGGGCTGCCGAGTCCGGGGCCCGAACGGCCTCCCGAGATCAACACCTTGTGCACGAGCTGCAAACCCTGGTGCAAAAAAGAGGGCTGGGCCCCATCGAAGTCGACAGCCCCTCCTCATTTAAGTTTTCTAACTAAGGCAGCTCTACCGAGGTGGGCTTGGAGGCGTAGGTTAGGCCCCAGCCCAATTTCTCCCGCATGACGCGGAAAAACTCCGGTCGGCGTAGGCGAATCAAATCTGTGCAGTAGGGGGCGCGGACAACGCGAATTTGGTCTTCTGGCAGGATGTAGCAGCCGGCATTGCCGTCCGCTACCAAAACCAGCGGCTGAGGGCTGGCGGGGCTGATCCATACCTCTTCCGAATCGGGAAAGACCAGAGCCCGTGAGGCCATCGAGTGGGGACAGATAGGGATCAACTGCAACACCGGCAGGCCGGGAGTGATGACCGGCCCTCCCGCAGAAAGAGCATAGGCGGTGGAACCGGTGGGGGTGGCTAAAATAATGCCGTCGGCAGCCACATCCAGCGGTGAGTGATCCCCAATGGTTACTTCAAAGTGGCACATGCTGGTCAAGGGCTCGCGGTGGAGCACCATCTCGTTGAGGCTGAGCACCTCCCAGCGCAATTCGTTGCCGCGGTAGGCCTGCACCAGCAACATGCTGCGGCGATCGAGAATGTACTCGCCAGCAATGGCTGCCTTGGCCGCCTCCTCCAGGTGGGTTAGGTAGGTCTCTGTCAGAAAGCCCAGGTGGCCCGTGTTCACGGCCAGCAAGGGGATCCCTTTGGGGGCCAGTTGCCGGGCTGCTGCCAAAACGGTGCCGTCTCCCCCCAGCACCACGGCAAACTTCATGCTCTCGTCAAAGCCGGCGGGGGCCAGGCTGTCCACCTTGGTCAAGCAGACGGGACTGTCAAGCTTGGCGTAGCCAAGGATGCCGCCCCAGTTGGGTGCGACACAGACTTCCCAACCCTGTTCCTGAAACCAGCGGGACAGGGTTTCGCTGCTGCGCTTGGCGGCGGGCTTGGCGTCGTTGTAGAGGATCCCGGCTTTGGGCTTGCTCATGGGGCAGTGGTGAGGCAGAGGGTGCCAAAACTGATACATTTACGCTGAACACTGCTGAGCATTACTGCTCAGCGGTGAAGCGATAGCATTCTGTCCGTTTCCGTTGTCACTACGCGACGCTGAC
>NZ_JBSSEF010000050.1:0-10655 GCF_054061455.1 Thermostichus sp. OS-CIW-20 | reverse complement strand
GGTTTACCAGTCCGTTGAAGCAGCAACTCCGGGAAGTGATTCTCGGAAGCTCCCGTCTACGGCCCGTCAGGGCTTAGCGGGAGAGGATGTCACTTCACCAGCCCTTCCCCACCGGGGTGTTGGTTGGGGTAGTCCCCCGCCGGGAACTTTTCGCCAGGGTGATAGGGTGTGGCCCAGAGGTGGTGGGCCAAATACCCCGCCCGTCGATACAGCCAGGAGTCGGGGTGGGCCAGGAGCTGGACATTTTCTCCTGGGATCAACTTGTAGGCCACCGGCTGCCCCAGGCGATTGTGGCGGTTGGGGTTGACAATCTTCCAGTAGCGCCCCCGCAAGGGATCCACCGTTTGCTTAGCTTCCTGCTCGGTTTTGAGCAGGGTGGAGCGGGCGCGGAAGGCGTTTCCGTAGGGGTTATCCGGCCCCGGCGGCAGCGGCTCGGCATGCACTTCGTAGAGGGAGTTGCCCGGCCCATCCACCGCCATGTCCAGGCGAACGGTGAAAAAGTGCTGGTGGTTGAGACCAGAGAGCTGCGGCGCCACCAAGACGCCAAACTCCGGCTCCTCCCCCGGCAGGGTGGCGCAGGTGTTGATAATGCCGGTGAGCTTGGCCTCGAACTCCAGGGTGCCATCCTGGTAAAAGTACCAGAAAAAGCCGTAGTCGTAGTTGCCGATGGTGGTAAAGAAAGAGAGCACCAGCCGCCGCGAGCGCCGCACCTGGGCTCGCTCCGTGCGCCAGTCGGTGTGCTTCCAGAGCACGCCGAAGTCTTCTTCGTGCATGCAGATGGCGTTTTTGAGGAGCATGGGCTCGCCGCTGTTGCTGGGCAGCCAGGCATCGAAGTAGTAGATCTCTCCCAAGCAGTCGCAGCCCAGCTGCAGGGAATTGGCCTGCATGCCAATGCCGTATTCCCCCACATCAAAGGCATTTTTGCGACAGTGGGGATCTCGCGGATCCCCGTAGGGCACCACCATCTCGGCTACCGAGGCGCGGTAGAGAATTGGGCGAAGGCGGCCTTGATCCTCGTAGCTCACCTGGTGGAGGACGAGCCCCTCTCGCGGGTTAAAGCTGATGCGCAGATCCCACTTCTGCCAGCGGATGTGGTGGCCGTCCACCTGGAAGCTCACCCCTTGGGGCTGAGTGATTTCTAGTGGCTTCAAGTCTTGGCGAAAATCTTTGAAAAACAGCTCGTCGAAGTTACCGGACTCCGGCGGCAAGGGCCACAGACCCCGATCCTCCACCTTGACAACTTGCATGCGGTTGAGGTCAATCCAGGGGTAGAGCCCCTCGATGGGGCGGGCATAGCCGTTGTCGCAAGGGGAAGTACGTAGGAAACAAAAGCCTCGCACCAGCCGCCGCCCTTCTTCTTCCGGGATCCCAAAGTAGCCCACCGTCCAGTAGTCCACCATCACCAAATCCACATCGGCAATGCCTCGGCGCTGCAAAGCCGCTAAAAACTGGGGATCCTCCTTGAGCAGGCGGTCGCAGGCGTACACCTCATCATCCAACAGGGGGGGCTGCACGCCCGGAATGAGCTGCCAAGAGCGCACCTGCTGTGTTGACAGAGAGACCACGGCTTCGTAGGTGTTGCCACTGGCCGGATCCAACAGCACCACGAAAGCCTGCCGATCCCACGGCTGCCCCGGCTGCCAAGTTTCCATCCAAGGCCGATCCGGCTCGTGTAGCTGGATGGTTACAAAGCGCCCCTGAGAACTGAGGGGCCGTTGCCGGCGCAGGATCTGCACCACCTGCCGCATTTCCTCGGCGCTAAGGGGATCCAAGGGGTGGCCTTGGGACAATGAAGCCTGGCCAAGCAAAGCAGATTCACTCGACTGGCTATGTCGATCCAAACTGGGAGAAACTTTACAAACCACAGCAATAACCTTGAATTCTTCGGTTGGAAAATGATTGAGTTGAGCTAGGAAAAAATAGGGAGAAGTCTGCTGAGAAAGGTCAAAGGGATCCCTTCGCTCGCCATGCCGCGGGCCAGCCCATCAACCCAACTCAGAGAATCCAGAAAACCTAACAGCAGGCTAAACAGACTATCCTGTTGCCATCGCCAACATCGGGCAACTTTGCAAGAGATACCCGGGGAAAGGAAAACTTAAGCCAAAGCCCAAGGAAGTGAAGACAACCTCGGCCCTGCTAATTGTCCAGATCTAGCAATCTTCTGTTTCCCCGTCCGCTAACCAAATGAAGAGGGCAACGGCACCTTGAGAAGCCGCGCCAGGGCGAACAGGAAACCGTCAACCCATCGGGAAAATCTGAATGCAGGTCTTACTACAGATAAACCCAAACTCGAGAGCAAGAGAAGTTTTCTGTGATTAAACGTCAGGCTTAACGTTGCACAGGAAAGCATAAAAAAGAAGAAACGCTTCACGCAGGCTAAGGGCAAGCTCACACCGAGAAGGCACAACCCAACGTCGACCTCTCCCGAAAACGCAAAAATGTCTCGAAACCTGCCCCAACCCTACCTGCCAGGGGGATCCCACCACTTGGGATCCGAAATGCAACTGACGATACTATAGCAGAGGCACCCCCCTTTCCCACAAGCCCGGCCCAAAGCCTCCCGGTCGCATCAGCAGGGTGTGACCCTAGGCCTTCTCCCCGTGAAGTTGAAGTCCAGCTCAAGTTGAAGGTTTGGTGTCGGAGAACACATATCTAAGAGTTACCCTGGAGCCATGCTTAAGGTTAGGAATTTCTAACAGATAGTAGGATCTCCCAGGTTCTCTGATCGAAGAAAATTGTCCACAATGAGGCAGGGCTCATAGAATCTGGTGAGGGAGATGGCTTCAACTCGATACCGCCTGGTGCCGGTGCGGCCAGGAGACGGCAGCTTTTATCCAGAGCATCTCTATTTGGCTCTGGAAGCCACCCAACTGGGCTACTGGCAACTGGATCTGCGCAGCGGGGAGCTGAGCAGTTCGCCTCAGTGCAAGGCCAAATACGGACGGGATCCCGGCGAGGAGTTCACCCTGGAGATGTTTTTTGAGCGGGTTCACCCGGAAGATCGCCCAAGGGTGAAGGAAGCTTTGCAGTCGGCGGGGCGCAGGGCGACGGAGGGGGATCCCAACTTTGCCGTCGAGTACCGTGCCTGCTTAGCCAACGGACAGGTGCGCTGGTACCTCTCCCAGGGCATTGTGCTCTTGGGGCCGGAAGGGGATCCCAGCCATGTTGTCGGGGTGACCCTGGATATCAGCGAGCGCAAGCAACTAGAGGCCACCTTGGCCGAGCGAGAGCGCCACTATCGCCAGCTCCTGGAAGCCCTGCCCGACATGCTGCTTCGTCTGGATCGCCAGGGCCGCTGTCTGGAGTTCAAGCCGCCCAGCCATTTTTCTGTCCCCCATCCCCCTGCCTACTACCTGGGCAAAACTCCTGAAGAGCTGTTTCCTGATACCGGTTGCACCGGTGGGGCGGAACCCATAGCCCAAGCCATTCGCGAGCATCTGGAGCTGGCCTTGGCAACCCGGCAAGCTCAAGAGATCGAATACCCCTGCCCAGAGGGATCCCCTCAGCCCCAATATCGGCAGGCTCGCATCGTCCCCTATGAGGAAGATCAAGTCCTGATGATCATTAGAAACATCACCCCTCGTAAGCAAGCCGAGCTGAAGCTGCAGCGGCAATTGCAGCGAGAAAGGCTGTTCAGCCAGCTCATTCAGGCCATCAACGCCTCGCTCGACTTGCCCACCCTGTTTGATGTGGCAGTCCGGGAAGTGAGGGCAGTGTTACAGGCAGCACGGGTTACCCTTTACCAGTACCTGCCGGCTGAGGCTGTATGGTTAGGTGTTGCCAGCTACGTCCAATCGCCTGATCTGCCCACTGCCCTTCACCTGCACATCCCGGATAGTCCAGACATTGTGGCCATCCAATACTTGAAGCAGCTGCAAGTTTTTCATGCGCCGGATCCCGAGCAAGTTTTGGATCCCTTTGCTATCCATGAAAAGCGAGAATACCACCTGGGCCCTTGGTTGGTGATCCCAGTGGCTTGCCAGGGAAAAGTGTGGGGTGCCCTGGCCCTGCGGCGCCTGATCTCAGATCCGGATTGGCAAACCGACGAGATCGAGCTGGCCAAGGCTATCGGGGAGCACCTGGCGGTGGCCATTCAGCAGGCAGAGCTTTATCAAAAGCTGCAGCAGGCCAATGCTGAATTGGATTACCAAGTGCGGGTGCGCAATGCAGAGCTCGAACAAGCTTACAACGACGAAGCGCTACTCCAGCTCATCACCGAAGAAATTCGCTCCACTTTGGATGAACAAAAAATCTTGGAAACGGTAGCCCGAGAACTGGCCCTGAGCTTGAACCTATCCAACTGCACCATTGCCCTTCATGACCCAGAGCGGCAGGTCAGCGTTTTGGCGGTGGACTATTTGGCCGGAGAAGGGATCCGGCGCTTCCCCCTGGAGGTTTCGTTTGCGGATTTCACCCATGTGCTTCGTCAGCTCCAGCGCGGACAGCTTTGCCACTTCAGCAATCTCCATCACCCCTGCTGGCCTAACCATGACCGCTGTACCCTGATCGTCGCCCCCATCTGTGAAAAAAGGGATCTGGCAGGGCAAGACGAGGAACTGCTTGTTTTGGGGAATATTTGTGGATCCCGTCCACCGGGGCAGATATTTACCGAGCGGGAACAACGGCTTATCCAACGGGTAGCCGGCCAATGCGCCCTTGCCATTCGCCAAGCACGTCTTTATCAAACGATCCAGCGTCAGGTGCAACAGTTGCAGGAGCTCAACCAACTCAAAGATGAGTTTCTGCACATGGTCTCCCACGAAATGCGCACACCTCTCACCAACATGAAGCTGGCCATTGGGTTTTTATCCAAAGCCAACCTAACCGAGCGGGAAAGGCGCTACTTGCAGATTTTGGAGATGGAGACCAACCGCGAGCTGGACTTGATCAACGAGCTCTTGGAATTGCAAGCTATTGAAGCCGGAAATAGGGATCTCAAGCTGACCTGGTTATCTCCTCAAGAGTGGATCCCCAATCTTTCCGAGCCCTTCCGGCTGCGAGCTGCCCAACAGGGCCAACAGTTCCAGGTGGAATGGGATCCCGACCTTTGGCCCCTCTGCACGGATGAGAGCCTCTTGTCGCGGGTGGTCAGCGAGCTTTTAAACAATGCGTGTAAGTACACCCCCACTGGGGAAAGCATCTATTTAAGTGTGAGCCAGGCTAACTCCAATGGCCGTCCCGGCTGGCTGATCACGGTGCGCAATACAGGGGCGGAAATTCCTGCAGAAGCGTTGCCCCGCCTTTTTGAAAAGTTCTATCGCCTCCCCCAGTTGGATTGCCGCAACGCCGGGGGAACGGGCCTGGGCCTGGCGTTGGCCAAAAAGGCTATGGAGATCTTGGAGGGATCCCTGACGGTGGCAAGTCACTCTGGCCAAGTCATCTTTCGAGTGTGGTGCCCCTCTCAAAGTCGAACGCCACAAGCCGGGATCCCAGGCGAATCCACCTAGCGCCTTGCGCAGGACTCGAACCTGCAACCATCGACTTAGAAGGTCGGTGCTCTATCCATTGAGCTAGCAAGGCAAGCTGCAGAGCCATTATATCCTTGGAGGAGTTTCCTCTCTGAGGTCGGCTACGCGGCTTAACCCGCTCTCTTAATGCCCCCCAAGGAGCTTCGTTTGGGGATCCCAGTCGCTAAAGTTATCATGACAAGGTCTTGGTTTGGAGAACCGGGATCTCGATGTCATCGCCTCGCGATCCTAGCTCAGTCGAGGAAAAGAAGGCTGCTCGCGGCTGGGGGTCGGAAAACCCTCCCGGCCTGGAATCTCTCTCTCCGCCGGCCAGGCGCCTGTTGCGCCTCTACCATGGCGGCAGCTTCCTCTTTCTGGGCCTGTTGTGGCTGCTGGTCGGGATCCCCAGCCTTTGGGCGCTGCGGGCAGATATTGTTCGCCTGTGGAACCATTTCACCTGGACAGGCCTGCGCTATGCCCTATTTTACCGGCCCGGCTGGCCCACCTTTGGTTTGCTGCTTTGCGTCAGCTTCACGCTGGGGATCTTGATCGCCCAAAGCCGCTACGAGCTGTTTGGGCTCTATCCTATTGAGCGCTTGATGCTGGAGCGCCAGTCCCGCTGGATTTTGTCTTTGCCCGCCTGGCATCCGCTGCGGCGCTGGCTGGCGCGCACTTAAATGCGCGGAATTTCCCACCGTATAGACGGTGGGAAGGGATAGAGCATAATGAGTTTTCGTCTGTAAACTACCCGGCTCCGACCGCCCCCCCTTCCCCCCCAACCCCCCGTATACGGGGGGCAGGGGGGCGGGGGGATAGGGGGGGTTCCTGCGGTTTCTAGCTGAAAATCTGGAGGTGTTCCGTCCAGGGATCCTCATCCTTGGCCGGGAGGGCAATACGGCAGAGCTAGTGTTCGATGGTCGGGATCGCCGCTTCCCTGGCGGGGTTGCTGGCCGAGGTTCTCCGCGAGCAGCAGGTGCTTTAGGCGTTCGCTCGGCCCGGATCCCTTCAGCGCCGTCTGGAGCAGTGACGTAGCAACCAACTGGCAGCGGCCCGATCGCCTTCATCCCAGGCCAGTCGCTCCACGGCCACCATCACCATCGAGGTAATCACAGCCTCGCTCAGGTGGCGGGAACGCAAGCGCTGCACGGCTGAGGTGGCGGCCTCTAGGTCGCGTCTGCGGATTGCACGCAGCAGCTCATCGGACATAGACAAGGCCAACTCGCCCCACTACCTTTCTACCGCAGGAGCCAGAACCTCCCCTTCTCCTTCACCTTCTTGTCAGATAACGCAAAAGTTTGTCTGGCTTCCCCAAAATCTCTTAAAGAACATCGGCGAAATTGTTGGAGAAATCGTTACACTTTCTTCGCCTCTGGCGTACACTACCCGGCTCCGACCGCCCCCCTTCCCCCCCAACCCCCCGTATACGGGGGGCAGGGGGGCGGGGGGATCTAGGGAGGTACAGGGCGGGGCTCCTGCGCTTTCTAGCTGATCATCTGCCATAATTACAAGAGCGGGATGTAGCGCAGCTTGGTAGCGCATCTGCTTTGGGAGCAGAGGGCCGCAGGTTCAAATCCTGTCATCCCGATGGGGCCGGTAGGGGAAGCGCTAGGGGTCTCCGGGCGCTCGGCCAAACTGGTGGCAGGAACCTCAGCAGGCCAGATCCCATCCCAGGCAAGCTTGCATCACCTGGCCCAAGAGGTATAGGGATCCACAGATAACCGCGGGCGGCTCGTCGAGGTCAGCCGGCTGCTGCAGTTGGGCTTGTAAAGCGGCAAGATCCGGCAGCGCCTGGACAGAGCGAAGATGGGGCTGCAAGATCTGGGCCAGGTGGGCCAGTTCTTGCGGATGGGTTCCGGCGTGGCCGAAGAGGGGCAGGGCGAAGAAGCGATCCCCCGGCCGCATCAGGGTGGCGAGCATGCCCTTGACGTCTTTGGTGGTGAGAATGCCCATATACCAGGTGAGGGGGCCGGGCTGGTGCTCATCTAGGTAGCGGCGCAGCGCCTGGGCGGCGGGCAAGTTGTGGGCCCCATCCAGCAGCAGCTGGCGGGAGCCAATTTGCACCCACTGTAGGCGACCCGGCCAACGGGTGAGGGCAAATCCTTTCTCGACAGCGACATCTGGGATCCGCCAACCCTGTTCCTGCAGGGTCTCCACAACGGCCAGAGCTACCGCCCCATTGATCAGTTGCACCTCACCGGCAAGAGGCAGGGTAAGCACCTGATCCCGCCAGCAGACAGTCTGAGGACCGGCCCAGTGCAGGGGCTCCACCACCCGCAGGGGGCTGCCCGTCTGCTCGGCTCTAGCCCGGATCACGGCCATCACCTCAGGGGGTTGGGGCGCGCACACAGTCGGGATCCCCGGCTTGAGAATGCCGGCTTTTTCAAAGGCAATTTGCGCCAGGCTGTTGCCCAGACGCTGCCAATGATCCCAGCCGATGGAGGTAATGGCGGTCACTACCGGCTCGATGCCGGCGTTGGTGGCATCCAGCCGCCCCCCCAGCCCCACTTCCATCACGGCAATGTCCACCTTCTGCTGCCGAAAGTACAGCCAGGCAGCGGCGGTAATGGCCTCGAACTGGGTGGGGGAAGCCTCGCCTGGAGCGTAGGTCTGCAGGCAATCTCGCACTTGGGCCAACACCCGGCTCCAGTCGCCTGGCGAAATGTACTCGCCGCTCAGCCAGATCCGCTCCCGCCAATTGACCAGGTGGGGAGAGGTGTAGCGACCGACGCGATAGCCCGCCGCCCACAGCGCGTGGCTGACCCAGGCGCAGACGGATCCCTTGCCGTTGGTGCCGGCCACGTGGATGGCTGGGATCCCGGCTTGGGGCTGGCCCAGGCGCTGCAGCAAAACCTGCATGCGATCCAGGCTGAGGTCGACGCCAAAGTGGCCTAGCGACTCCAGAAACCCCGGCCAATCCCAGGTTGAGATCCCACCCGTCGGCGGCAAGTGATTCGGACTCAAGCGTTCACCTCAACTCAAGATATCCCCACCAACCCCAGCAAAGAGATTGCCCTCCCCTCTGCTCAGGCCGGTTGCGCACTTCCCCAGTGGCGGCAGAAGCCGTCAAAGGTTCACCACAAAAGCATCGCGAATACCCGGCTGCTTCAACACCTCTTCGATGATCCCATCTGGCAGAGGATCGTCGAGGCTGAGCACCATCACCGCATCGCCGCGGATGATCTTGCGCCCCACCTGCATGCTGGCGATATTGACGTTGTAGGCCCCCAGCAGGGTGCCGATGCGGCCGATGATCCCCGGCATATCCCGGTGCAGGGTCATCAGCATGTTGGCGGAGGGGGGCACATTCACCGGGAACTCGTCGATCTGGGTGATGCGCACCTCCCGCTCCCCGATCAGCGCCCCCGAAACAGAACGCACCCCGTTGGGGCCGTGGGCAATCAACGTCAGGGATCCGGAGTAATCCTTCAAAGAGGGATCTCGCGTCTCCACCACGCGAATGCCTCGTTCCTTGGCCTCGATGGAAGCATTGACGTAGTTGACGCGCTCCCGCAGAGCCAGCGTCAAAAGCCCCTTGAGCGCGGCGATGACGATCGGCTGGCCATCTTTTTCCGCAAGGGATCCCTGGAGGCGGATCTCCAACTGGCTCACCCGATCCCCCGCCAACTGGCCCACTAAGTTGCCCAAAGTTTCCGCCAAGTCCAGGTAGGGCTTGAGGCTTTGCAGCACCTCCGCCTGCAGGCCAGGGATGTTCACGGCAGAACGGGCAGGCAGCCCCAACAACACATCGCGGATCTGCTCGGCTACGTCGATGGCTACGTTGACCTGCGCCTCCTCGGTAGAGGCCCCCAGGTGAGGTGTCAGCAGGATCTCCTTGCCCAAGGAAAGGAGAGGTGAGTCTTTGCTGAGGGGCTCGTCGGCAAAGACGTCCAGGGCCGCCCCCGCAATTTGGCCGGACTTGAGAGCTTCATAAAGGGCTTGCTCGTCCACCAAGCCGCCGCGGGCACAGTTGATCAGGCGGGCGGTCGGCTTCATCATGCGGAAGGTCTCAGCGTTGAACAGGTTAGTGGTCTCAGGGGTCTTGGGGACATGCAGGGTGATGTAGTCTGACTCCTGCACCAAGGTTTTGAAATCCACTAGGCGCACCCCCAGTTGCTCCGCCCGCTCCATCGAAAGGTAGGGATCGTAGGCCAAAAGCCGCATCCCCATCGCCTTGGCAATCTGGGCCACATGGGATCCAATGCGACCCAATCCCACAATCCCCAGCGTTTTTTTGTAGACTTCTACCCCGACAAACTCCTGCCGCTTCCATTGGCCCGCTTTCAGAGAGGCATTGGCATCGGCGATGTGGCGGGAGAGGGCCATCATCAGAGCGATGGCGTGCTCGGCGGCAGCAATCGTATTGCCCTCAGGGGAGTTGACCACCAGGATCCCAGCTTTGGTGGCGGCAGCCACGTCGATGTTGTCCACGCCCACCCCCGCCCGACCGATGATTTTCAAGTTCGTCCCCGCCTCGATCACCTCGCGGGTGACCCGCGTGCCGGAGCGCACCATGATGGCGTCGTAGTTGGGAATGACCGCGATCAACTGCTCCGGCGTAAGGTCGGTTTGCACATCCACCTGGGCCACTTGGGAGAGGATGTCGATCCCCGCCTGATCGATGGGATCCGTGACGATAACTCTGGGCATAAGCGACGATAGCCTAATCGGATGTAGGGCAACAGAAGCAGAAGAGCCAATACTGCAAGCTAGGCTGGATCCCAGCCACCCTGTTGACCCAACCTCAGCCGGCACCCTTTAATCTACCGCGAAAGTCCGCCGGCACGCGCAAGACCCGCAGCTCCCAAAGAGCAAAAGTCCCAGTCTCCTGAGCTCCGGCGGAGATGGGGCGCTCACGGGCGGGATCCCACAAGAGCCAGGTACTTGCCGTCAATTAAAAAGATGCCATTGGCAAACTGCACACTGTAGGTGCCCAACAGCCGCCGCTGCAAGATCACCCCTTGTTCGTGCAGCCGAATCAAATGGGCGGGGCGCAACATCGGCATCGGGTCAGCCGTTTTCAAGTAAGGAGGCATCTCTACCACCTCAACCCTCGCCCCCACCGGCAGCAAATCTTGAGCTTCAGACATGACCCCACAAGCATCGACGCTACACAACAAAAGGATAGCTTGGTAGCCCCGCACTTGAGTGCAGGGCGGAAAAGCCCGCTAGCCACTTTAGTCGCTTACCCATGATGGGGGTCGTTGATAT
>NZ_JBSSEF010000049.1:0-11807 GCF_054061455.1 Thermostichus sp. OS-CIW-20 | reverse complement strand
GCATGACAACCGCAGTCTGACATGGGCAAGCGATAGTGCGAGAGGAAAGTCAACGGTACAATCACTACAACCATGGTGTGGGGCTAGCGGTTGTTCATCTCATTTTTTGGCCAAAGAGAAGGAAAAAGGTCTTGGTAGGAGAAGTCAGGAAGAGGTTGTTTGAGCTATGAAACTATATCAACGACCCCCATCATGGGTAAGCGACTAAAGTGGCTAGCGGGCTTTTCCGCCCCGCACTCAAGTGCGGGGCTACCAAGCTATTCTTTTTTGTGAGCGTTAGCAACAACGGCGCCAAGCACGTCGATCCGGTTGTCACTCAACCCGGCTGGATCCCTGACAGGTGGACAAAGCACCCTGGCAGTTGCCTACCAGAGCAAACCTTAGCACCCGAGTCTCTTTCCACTCAGCAACAACAGCAAAGAAGTAGAGCATCAGCGCGAGCAGAGGGATCAGCGACGACGCACCCTATCTCTTTGGCTGACGAAGACGATGGCGCCGAAGAGAAGCCCCAGCACCACTGCGCCGTACACCAAGCTCCAGAGAAAATTAGCCAGTGAGGGAGTCATAAAAAGAGTTTCCTCCTCGTGCGACTATCAACCACTCAACTATTTCCCGATTATACTGGTCTTTGTCGCTCAACCCAGAGACAGACGCATTGCCGACTATTTCGCCTGGTACTCTAGGGGCACCTCCTCTAGGGTTTGGCTGGTGCCGGCGAAGGGGTTATCTGGAGTTAAAAAGAGCATACAGTGGCATTCCTTTCGCTCCCGCATGGGTACACAGGGGCAGTTCCAATAGCCGGCTTTCACTTCCGCCTCTTTGTCTTCATAAAAACGACAGGGGCAGAGCGGAGCGCCCAATTGCTCTTTGTGCAGAGCCAAGCCCTCGATCACCGCTGTCGTAATCGTAGGATCAGAGCAGAAAAAAGTGTCGGTACGTTTGGCGTAGGTTTCTGCGAAATGCCGCATCACCTCAAAAGTCTTCTGGGAGGCCTTGTTGTAACCACGACTTTCCATGACGATTCTCGGAAGGGAACTGACCGGCTGTTGCTGGTAATGAGGCTCACAGCTTCTTCCGGCCACACTTTCTGAAGTTAATACAGATGTGCGTATGCCGGGATCCTGCTGATTCTACAGACCTCCCCCGAAGTCGGACAAAGCTGTATCTTGCTCTTCGTTGTACTGCAGACTTTTAGAGAAGACAAACAGTGAGAGCCGTGCTGTTACACAAGGCAACATTGTTTGGACTTGGCAAGACCCCGCCCTAGGGTACTCTACAGGATCACGCTGACCGGGATCCCTTTTCTCAGGGCACGACCAGCACCGGGCAGGGAGCAAGGTCGATGAGGCGGTGGCTGACGGAGTTGTTCTGCCCCTCGGCAGACAGGCTGAGGCTGCGGGATCCCATCACGATCAGGCTGATCTCCAGCTCGTCCGCCACGTCGCAGATGACGAAGGGTACTTTTCCCTCGCGATACTCGCTCTTGACGCTGTTGATGCCGATTTACTGCAGGCCCAGCTCCGTCTGTTTGGGCAGGTTCTGAATGTTCTGCCGGGCTTGTTCTGCTCGCTCCGCGTCAAGCTCCATGTTGTCCAGTACCGAGAGCAAGTACACCCGACTTTTGCAGCGCTGCGCTAGGTCTGCCACCAAGGGCAAGGCGTGGCTGGTCTCGCGCGAGTTGTCGATGGGAAAGAGCAGCTTGTCGAACCTAGTCGCGGATCCCCCGCTTAAGCCCGGCTCGACCCCTCCCATTTTACTTCTAGCGGGGAGCCGGGTGGAGGCCGTCTCTCTGGGGGCGCTGTGGGCGGCGATGAGATCCCTATGGCATGAGAGCTCTTTCTGTCTGTTTGGAGGGTTAGAGCCACCAGCAATCTGCGGGGGTTGGGGGTTGCTGACAAAACTCGCAGTTGAGCTAAGGACAAAGGCCAGTCTTTCAGGCAAGGCTGGTCTGCAATTGCTGCAGCTTTTGCCAGAAATCCATGATTTTCAAGTTGACCAAACTTGGAAAAGAATAGTGAAAAAAGTGTCGCCCCCCAGGACAAAACCACATTTGATCCCCTGGCTTTAAGTAGTTTCCCCACTGCTCCAGCGAAGCAGGATCCACAATGGGATCATCCTCGCTGGCGCAAACCAACATCGGCACCGGCACTTTCTGGGCTGGAATCGCTACCACCTGAAATAGGGAATGAGGTATGGGGGAAGTGTCTAAATCTTTAGCCAGGGCGCGGGAGAGTGAGCGCGCTCGCCACTGTTCTGAAGCTGGCAGAAGGCTCTGAGCTATACGCACCAGGAGCTGTTCTCGGCTACAGCAAAACATTTTTCGTTGCACGTAGAAATGGGCATGCCAGGTGGCGGCAGGCTGACTGCCTACAGCCAGCAGGGTTAGAGACCGTATCCGCTGGGGGTAATAGTAGGCAAAAAGATAGGCAACCACCCCGCTCAAGCCGTGGCCGATGAGATGTACCGGTCGATCCCAAGCTTTTAGGTATTCGTATAGCAGCGTCACGACTGTCTCCAAACTACAGGGCTCATCCTGGGTTTGGTGATACTCCCAGTAGGCTACACGGAAACATTTTCCCAGGGATCCCAACAGAGGCCGATCGAAAAGCTTTAGACTGGGAGAAACGCCCAAATAAAGTGCTTCAAAAGAAGGCGCAGAAGCGGAACCTAAGCTCATTTTAGCCATCCCATTTCGACGGTCGAAAGATTAAAGTTGCTGGCTGACAAAAGCTTCATAAAAAAGGGTTATCGGATCCAGAAGCCGGCAGGCAAAAGGTAGAGCCAGATCTCGACAGAGAGGAGGGGATGAGGATCTCCCCTCCCTGCTTTGAGAAGCCTCAACCCTCCTTTACAGCCCCGGCAAAATCTGGGCTACCACATCGCCGCTGCCCAGGAGCATGTAGGCAAACAGGGCACCGCCAACGCCGCCCACCAGAAACCCTCCGGCCAACTGGCTCCAACCGGCGCGGGTGCGCAAGTTTTCCGGCAAATCCTCAGAGCCTGCCGGCACGCGCACCGGCTGAGGGGATCCCTGCGATTCGGCCATCAGTTGCACGCCCGGCGTCGGATAGGCCACCTCGCCGTAGGGGGTATTGACCACTGCCACCAGCCGCGAGCGAGGAAAGGACACCCGTCCGTAAATGGAGAGACAAACCGTCAGGATCAGCACCAGGCCGATGGTCGCCAGCGTCCCTGCCGTCAGGGCCTGCTCCGAATTCCGCAGCGGACTCAACTTGTAAAACGGCCCCACCAGGAAGTACCCATGAGCCATGCCGATCTCCAAGCCGCGCAAAAAAGGAGAGAGGCCCTCCCGGTAGATGGGCAGGTTTTGCAGCAGCAGCAGGGTGAGATCGCCCCGGTTTACCGGCGTGTCCAAGTTGCCCACCTGCGGATCTGTGGCTCGCACCCAGCCCCCGTGCTGGAAGTCAAAGCCGCTGGCTGCCGCCCGCGCCCGGATGGCATGCCAGATGTGCCCCGCCAAAAACAGGATCCCCAAGACAAAGTGGGCTGTGGCCAACCAGGTGCGGCTGCTCACCACACCCATCTCGTCAGCAGCCAGCCCCAGCGGCCCGTAGAAAGCCACCGGATAGGCGATCTCGTTGACGCTGACAAAATAGGCCGCCAAGATGCCCATGTAGGCCAGGGCCCCCAGGCTGTAGGAGAGGTAGGCTTCGCCCGAGTAGATCAGCACCTGCTTGGCCCAGGCAAAGGGCCGTGTGGCTATGTGCCACCATCCCCCCAGCACACAGAGCAGGCCGACATAGATGTGCCCTCCCACCAGATCTTCCAGATTGTTCACGGCGGCCATGCCCTGCTGGCCCATGAGCGGCGTCAGGTAGGCAAAGATCCGCAGCGGATTGAGGGTGGGATCCGTAACTACGCGCACGCGGCCCAGTTGAGCATCGTACAGCCCTCCCCAGAAGAGCGCTTTGGCCACCAGCAACCAGGCCCCCAGCCCCAGCAGCAGCAGGTGGATCCCCAGGATGGTGGTCATCTTGTCGTCGTCTTCCCAGTCGTAGCCGAAAAACTCGGCAAAGGTTTCTCCCTTGGCCAGCACCTCCGGCCCCAAAAGGGCGTGGAAGATCCCTCCTGCCCCCAGCACCGCCGAGGCAATCAGGTGCAGAACGCCCACCACAAAAAAGGGATAGGGATCCGTGGCCACCCCCTCTGCATTCACGCCGATGCCCAACGTGGCCAAATGGGGCAGCAAGATCAGCCCCTGGCTGCCCATGGGCTGAGCCGGATCCCAGTGGGCCACCTCAAACAAAGTCATGCCGCCGGCCCACAGCATGATCAACCCCGCATGGGCCACGTGGGCCCCCAGCAGCTTTCCGGACAGATTCACCAAGCGAGCATTGCCCGCCAGCCAGCTCACCTGAGGGGATCCCTCAGCAGAGGTAGGCGATGAAGATAGAACTGCGCCAGTCATGACAAACTCCCACAGTATCCACAACAAGCTAAGAAGCCGAGTTTGAGATTACAGATTGAAGAGTGTTTTGAGTTTGGCCGTCCACTCTTTAATTCGTTTTTCCGTCAGCTCCGGCTGATTGTCTTCATCCAGAGCAAGGCCGACAAACTCGCCGTTAACCACTCCCTTGGACTCATTGAACTCGTAGCCTTCTGTAGGCCAGGAGCCGACGTTTTTTCCGCCGCGCTCGGCAATTTTTTGGGCCAGGATCCCCATGGCATCTTGAAAGTTGTCGGGATAGCCCAACTGATCCCCAACTCCAAAATAGGCTACCGTCTTACCGGAAAAATCGATTTCATCCAAATAGGGGAAAAACCCATTCCAATCGGCCTGCAGCTCCCCGATATTCCAAGTTGGACAGCCGATGATTAAGTAGTCGTACCTATCAAAGTCCTCAACCGTGGCCTCGGCAATGTTGATCAAATCTACATTGTCTTCGCCCAGCTCTTTTTGGATCATCTCAGCGGCTCTCTCGGTATTTCCGGTTTGAGTGCCGAAAAATAGACCTACTTTTGCCATTGCTCCTACCTCGAAACTGCAAGTGCAAAGCTCAAAATCAGATGGCTAGATTGCCGTTAGGCCTGCTGCGCTGCAAGTTCTACTCTGCCGGTACGGAAATTGAACCCTCGCGCTTTCAGGGCATGGAACAGGTGGCCCTGAAGGAAGAAAAAGGCCAGCCAAAAATGGGCATTGGCCAGCCAAACCCTAGATGTGAGAGCTCCCCCTTGCTCAAAGAAGGGATAGCGATCCAAGCCCACCTGCAGCAGCGGCCCATAGAAAACTTCGGGATAGACCACTGGGTTAACGGCAACGAAATAGGCGGCAATAAATCCCATCAAGGCCAAAGCTCCCAAGCTGTAGGAAAGATAAGCTTCCCCAGACCAGATAAAAATCCGTTCTGCCCAGGCAAAAGGCTTGGTCGCGATATGCCAAACCCCACCTGCCACCAGGAGCAAGCCCAGCCAGAGGTGGCCGCCCACCACGTCTTCTAAAGTGTCCACCCCGGCGATCCAGTGGCGCCCTTCTATGCCCAACAGGTGACCAAAGGGGTTCCAGTTGGGAGACACCAGGCGCACCTCTCCTGCCACCGGGTCGAACAAGCCGCCAAACACCACTGCCTTGAGCACCAAAAGCCAGGCTCCCAATCCCAGCAGCACCAGGTGGATCCCTAGGATGGTGGTCATCTTGTTTTTGTCTTGCCAGTCGTAGCTAAACAGGGGAAAGGCTTTGGGATCCAGCACCGCCGGCCCGCGCAGGGCATGAAAAATGCCGCCAAACCCCAAAAAGGCAGAGCTGATGAGGTGGATCGCTCCCACCGCAAAGTAGATATCCGTATCCAGGACTTCCCCGCCGGATCCCACCCCCAGCCCCAAGCTGGCCAGGTGGGGCAAGAGAATCAGCCCCTGCTCATACATCGGTCGGCTGGGGTCAAACTTGGCCAACTCGATCAGGGTCATCGCCCCTGCCCAGAGAACGATCAGCCCGGCATGGGCCACATGCGCCCCCAGCAGCCGGCCAGAAAGATCGGTCAAACGGGCGTTGCCCGCCCACCACGGGATCTGTTGTTGCGAGCTAGATCCCCCTTCTTGCTTGAGTGTCGTCGCTGTCATCTCCGCTCCTCTTGCGTTTCTAAACAAGCTTTTCTAGGAAAAGGCCAGAGACCTTGCCCCAGGCCCGCCTCTGGCCGCACGGACACATCCTTTCGAGACACGTAACCAACTGTTGAGAGTAAATCTCAACAGCGAGCTGTGACCTACTCTAGGCTTCTTGCAAACAAATATCAATGTCTTTAGAGTTAAGTTTTGTTAAGAGTCGGACTTGTATCCGCCCATAGCCCCACCTGGGGAAGCTGCAGATGGAAGCTGGCCCGCAGAGGGACGAGCCGGGCGATCCGGTGGCAGCCGGTGATAAAAATCTCTCCCTTCTTAAGATTGAGTCGCAATAGCTGGATTACAATCAAGCCAAAGTTGGCCAAGTCGAGGGCAAAGGAGTCGGAGGAGATGTCGAGGTATCTGAAGCTGTGGACGGGGATAGGGCTTTATGTTCTGGTCAGCGGGGCCGCTTGCGGGGAAACCCAAAAGGATCCCTCGGCTGCGGGCGGCGGGGATCCACCGGCCCTGAGCCAGGCTTCGCCTCAGCAGGCAGCTCAAATGAACCCGGAGTGTCGGCCTATCCCGGTGGATGGCGGCGGCGAGGGTGGGGAAGAAGGGGCAGGCTCTCGCCGGCCAGCCGTTGTGCTCTCTCCTGAGCAGCGGTTTCAGGATCGGCAGATTTTGCTCGACTTTGCCGATCAGGTGGTGATCCCTGCCTATGAGCAGTTGGTCGCCGATACCCAGGCCCTGTCTCAGGCCATCCAGGCCTTCGTGCAAGATCCCAATGCCCAGACTTTGCAAGCGGCTCGCCAGGCTTGGTCTGTTGCCCGCATCACTTGGGAGGAGAGCGAGGCTTTTGCCTTTGGGCCGGCGGCTTATTTGGGGCTGGATGCGGATTTGGACGAATGGCCCCTGAACGAGGTGGAGGTGCTGGAAGTTCTCAACAGCGGCGATCCCCTCACTCCAGAGACCGTGGCCGAGTTGGAAAGCGGGCAAAAGGGATTTCATGCCGTGGCCTTCTTGCTCTTTGGCGTGGATAACAACAAGTCTTTGCAAGACTTTACCGAGCGGGATCGGGAGTACTTGGCTGCCCTTGGCCCAGTTTTGGCGGATACGGCGGCAAAGCTGCTCAAAAGCTGGACAGAGGGAGTGCAAGGGCTGCCTGCTTTTCGCGAAGAATGGGTAAAAGCCGGCGAGGGCAGCAAGAGTTATCTCACGCTGCAAGCTGCTGCTGAAGAAATAGCCCAAGGTATTCTCGGCATGTTGGACGAGCTGGGCAAGGTCAAAATTGGCGAAGCCTTCGCCCAGCAAAATCCTTTTCTGCTGGAAAGTCGCTTTGCCCACCATTCGCTGCCGGAGTTCCAGGCCAATGTGCGCAGCGTTCAGTATGCTTACTTGGGCGGATTTAGAGATAGAAAAGGTCGTGGCCTGAGCCAATTTGTCCGGGACATCAATCCCAATTTGGATAGTCAAATTCAGTCGGAGTTACAAGCAGCGGCGGCGGCTCTCCAGGGGATCCCTGCCCCTATCGAAAAAAGCCTTTGCGATGCCAATGCCCGTGGATCTATTACTGCCGCTATGGAAAAAATTGAAGACGCTTTCGACAGCTTTGCTCAGGAAGTTGTGCCGCTCCTGCAGTAGTAAGAAAGTCCCAAAAGAGCTGAGTTGCCGATATTTTGATAGCCGATGCGTCGTCTTCTCCAGATTTTCATGCTGGGATTGGCCTCTCTTTGGGCGGCGAGCTTTCTGGCTTTCCCCGCTGCCCCAGAGGGATCCCAGCCATTGCCCCCTCGAGCGGGTGGCGAAACAACCCTTTGGAACCGCACCTCAACAGCCTACGAGCAGCCGGCTCCCAACTTGGATCCCCGCTGGGCCAGGTTGCATGCCCTGGGGGACATCGCCTTTGAGGCTCGCTTCGTCACCGCTCCGGCGCCTGTTAACCCCGGCCTTGGGCCTCTGTTCAACAACAACTCCTGCGCCGGTTGTCATGTTAAAAACGGCCGAGGTTTTCCTGACAAGGGGCAGCGGGTCGTCAGAGTCAGCCAGGTTGGATCCCTGGATAGAAGCGGGGATCCCCAGCCTTTTGGATGGGAGGCCATTGCTCCTCATAGCAACACTCCCCCTGTGGCCGGCATCGGCACGCAGGTTCAAGAAAAGGCCGTTCGGGGCTATCGGCCAGAGGCCAAGGTGGAGTTGCACTGGGTAGAGCAGACCAGAGAGTACGCCGACGGAACTCCCTACAGGCTGCGTTCTCCTGTTGTAAAGCTGTTAACTCTGGAGGGATCGCCCATCGATCCTGTCCTCATCTCCCTGCGGATCCCCCAGCCGGTGTGTGGAGCGGGCCTACTGGAGGCCGTTCCCGCTTCTAGGATCCTGGCAGCAGCCGATCCTGACGACGCCGATGGGGATGGCATCTCTGGCCGCCCCAACTTGGTTTGGGATCAAGAGCAGCAGCGTCTGGTGCTGGGACGGTTTGGTTGGAAAGCCAATACCCCCAACCTCAGGCAACAAACTGCGGCCGCCTACGCCAACGACATGGGTGTCACGAATCCTCTTTTTCCGGCCGCGGATGGCAGCCAAGATATCGACGAGGCCACTCTCCAAGCGACAACCGTTTACGTGCAAACCCTGGCCGTGCCTGGCCGCGCCCTTTGGCAGGATCCCCAAGTTCAGCGAGGGGAAAAGCTCTTCGTCCAAGCCCAATGCGCCAAGTGTCACCGACCAGAGCTACAAACCGGCATTCATGAGATCCCTGCCCTGGCCAACCAAGTCATCCACCCCTACACCGATTTGCTGTTGCATGACATGGGCGAAGGACTAGCAGATGGCCGCGCTGACTTCGAGGCCACGGGCCGAGAATGGCGCACCCCCCCTTTGTGGGGCATCGGCTTGTCGCAGACAGTTCTGCCCTCCTCCGGCTATTTGCACGATGGCCGCGCCCGCAGCCTCGAGGAGGCCATTCTCTGGCATGGGGGAGAAGCTGAACGCTCCCGCGAGATCTTTAAAAATATGGCTGCTGAAGACAGAGAAGCCCTGCTCTATTTTCTTCGATCCCTCTAGAGCTCTGCCCATTTCCGCAGCAGGTTCGCGTAAACTTTGGAGATCAAATCAAAGTGGCGTGTCTTGCCCGATTCCTGAAACATCTGCTGCCGCACAGTCTGTAAATCAAAGAGGATCTCGCGTTCTTGCGGATCCCTAATTAGGCTTTGAACCCAACTGACGGCAGCATAGCGGATCCCACGGGTTACAGGCTCAACTCGGTGCAAGGTGGAAGCAGGATAGAGGATCAAAGCACCCGCCGGCAGCTTGTAGGCTTGCTCCCCCTCGCTACTCTCGATCTTCAGCTCACCGCCATCATAGTCTTCAGGGGCACTTAGAAATAGCGTAAAGGAAATATCCGTGCGCATCAGCTGATGCCGATCGAGCATCAGCGCATCGTCGGTATGAGTGCCATAGGACATTCCCGCTTCGTAGCAGCTAATTAAAATGGAATGAATGAGCTTGGGCCGGGCAGCCATCTGGAACAACAAATTACGCTCTAGAGCTGCCAAGATAATCTCCTCTATCTTCCGTTGCTGAAGGGATCCCTTTGGCATTTGCCTATTGTTTTTGACAAGCCTGGCATTCCAGCCTGCCGTCAGAGCACCATCCACAAATTCAGCATCGGCTATGAGGGACAGAATCTGTTGCAATTCTGCTAAACTAAGAACATCGCCAATACACAAGATCATTATCAACCTCTAAAAAGCAAAATACATGACACCTTCTACACTAGCAAAACAAGCCTTATGAAAATCATGCCTACTTCGAGCATCCCTCGGAAACCTTAAGCATCTAGCAGAGAAAGTAGAGATCTTTTGCCCTATGCAGCCACCTTCTGGTATTCGACAAAAAGAGCTCTGCGAGCTATTGGGCTTAGACTACAAGGCTGTTGCCACCGAGGCAAAGCGTCTGGGCTTGAGCACACATGCCTATCTGCAACAGAAAACAGGTTGGATCCTGAAGGATGAACTCTATTATCCGCCCGGCACTACCTTTGACAAGTCAGCAGATGGCGAGTCAGTAGGATCGTCCCCTACCCCCTCAGAGGATTTGTCCTCTAGCAGCAAAATCAATTCCAGAAAAAGGAAAGACATCCTCTCACTGCTGTTGTTGCTTGTTGTCCTGTTAGCTGCCATCTTGCTGGCCCGTCGCTTAGATCCAGAGGCAACTCGAGAATTTATAGCAAAACTAGGCCCCTGGGCACCCCTTGCCCTGATTGGATTACGCTCCCTGAGTATTATTATTCCTGCCATACCCAGCACCCTTTACTCCATCTTGGCAGGAGCCCTCTTTGGATTTGGATCGGGAATCCTTTACATTGCAATTGCTGATTTTATCTCTTGTACACTTAACTTCTACCTAGCCAGAAAGTTTGGTAGAGACCTAGTACAGCGAGTAGTTGGGCGACAATGGATGTACAAAGTCGATGCCCTTTCAGCTAACTATCTGGAAAACAATATTTTTCTTACAGCTGGTTTTTTAATGACGGGCCTATTCGACTTTGTCGCCTACGCCGCCGGCCTAACCCAAATAAAATGGCAGAACTTTCTTCTCGCCCTAGCTTTGGGCATTGCCGTCTCTACACCCCCAGTAGTGGCTCTGGGGGCAGGGATCCTAGAGCAGGGAAGGTGGCTGCTGGGCTTTGCTTTGCTGGGAATGTTTGCTTTGGCGATGTTAAGCGGCTGGCTGAGTAAAAGGCGGCGTTCTTAACTTGCCTTTGATAAAGTCAGAACAAAAGCAAGGTCAGCAGTGGCTTCTAACTCATGGGGAACATTTGCCGAAATTAAGACAAATATGCCCGGAGATAGAGAGATCTTCTCACCTGCAAGGGTTAAGACTCCAGTTCCTTCAATGACGTGGAGAGTAGCGTCCCTTGTGGAGGTATGCTCGGAAATACTTGTGCCTCCCGCCATACAGAAAAGAGTATGTTGGCAGACTTCACTTTTCCAAATGATCTTGCTGAGAACTCCTTCCACAGAATAAGCAATGTGATCTTTGAGCTGCAAAAAAGGTGACTCAGGGGAGACAAGAGACATCATTAAGCCTCCTTCTTGGCAATCAGTATGATGTAGCCTAGGTTATTTCGATATCGGCTAAAGATTTGCTTCATAGATAAGATCCGCTGCCGGATTACAGGACGTGTAAGCACATTCCACACCATAGTTAAGAGCGTCGGCAATCCTTCCTCTGTAGCAATAGCAACGGGATTGAGCAAAGTTAAGGGGCCGGTGGCATACTGGACAACCGTAAGATTTGCTTGCTGAACAGTTGCAAGCCAGCTGTCAGTAGATAAAGGATTGGCATTGACATGGATTACGGAGGATAACTCCTTGCGGATAGCGTCGCTGTTGGATCCCTCAACTCGCAGCTCATGGCTGAGGAACTTACCCCCTGGCTTGAGGCAATTGTAAATCCCTGACAAAATCTTAGATTTTCCTGCATCGGACTGCATTGTTAAAATAGCTTCCGCCAAGACATAGTCAAATTTCTGATCGATTTGATCTAGGTGAAAGATATCGCCCTCGAGGATCTCAACTTGGCCGGCTAGCCCTGCTGCAGAAACATTAGCGCGAGTGCGAGCAATGTTATCTGGATTTTTCTCAATGCCGGTACAGCCTTTTAATTTAAAATAGGGTACAGGTATTCACAGGTATTCAAGAGGAAGGAGAGAAAGGAATGCCGACTCATTCTTTGGATTTGCGGCA
>NZ_JBSSEF010000048.1:0-15082 GCF_054061455.1 Thermostichus sp. OS-CIW-20 | reverse complement strand
GTTTTACATACCTAGCCATACCAAGCAGCCATACTGAACATATTGTACATTATTTTCAGTATAGTCCAGCATATCATTGACTAGAGTCATGCTCCATCGATTTTGTGGTGCGCTACTGGACTCGGCCTCGCAAGGCGGAGGTGCGCCGCGTCCGCACTCAGGTGATATCGCCCTCAAGCAGGCCTGTGACCGGGCCGGATTGGTCATTCCCTACCCGATTCGCACGGTGTACCTGTTCGACCAGCAGGATTTTCAGGATCACCTCCCCACTTCCAGAGCCGCCTAGGGATAGCGGGCCGGCAGCATTTGGAACCGGCTCTCCCCCAGCAACACCGCCTTGGGGTTGGGATAGGTATCTTGCAAAAGGGCGCAGGCACTCCCCGCCCTCCGGCTACTGCCTGCCAGCAGGCAAGAGTCTCATCCGTAGAGGAGCCGCTCCACCGCTGCCACAATATCTGCCGGCTGCACAATGGTGGCCGCTTCTAGCGTGCCGTTGTAGGGGGTGGGAATGTCTTGGGAGGCCAGGCGCACTACGGGCGCGTCCAGCTCGTCGAAGAGTTCTTCCATGATGCGGGCCGTCAGCTCTGCCCCAATGCCGCCCGTTTTCATGTCTTCTTCCACGATGACCACCCGGTGGGTTTTGCGCACCGAGGCAGCAATCGTCTCCATATCGAGGGGCTTGAGGGAGATCAAGTCGATCACTTCCGGATCGATCTCCTGCTCCAGCAGGGTGTCCACGGCCTTAAGCACGTGGTGGCGCATGCGCGAGTAGGTGAGGATGGTAACGTCAGATCCCGTGCGGACAACTTCCGCCTTGTCCAGGGGCAAGAGGTACTCCTCCTCCGGCAGGTCTTCTTTGAGGTTGTAGAGGAGCACATGCTCGAAAAAGAGAACGGGGTTGTCGTCGCGGATGGCCGACTTGAGCAGACCCTTGGCGTTGTAAGGGGTGGAACAGGCGACGATCTTCAGACCCGGCACTGCCTGAAAGTAAGCCTCCAGCCGCTGCGAGTGCTCGGCTCCCAATTGGCGTCCCACCCCGCCTGGCCCGCGGATCACCAGCGGGATCTTGAAGTTGCCGCCGGACGTGTAGCGCAGCATGCCGGCATTGTTGGCAATTTGGTTAAAGGCCAGGAGCAAAAAGCCCATGTTCATCCCTTCCACCACAGGCCGCAAGCCGGTCATGGCTGCCCCGATGGCCAAGCCGGTGAAGCTGTTTTCGCAAATGGGGGTATCCAGGAGGCGCATCTCCCCGTATTTGCGATATAGGTCTTTGGTGACTTTGTAGGAGCCGCCGTAGTGGCCCACATCCTCTCCCAGAACAAACACATTGGGATCCCTGGCCATCTCTTCGTCGAGGGCGGCACGCAAGGCATTGTAAAGGAAGGTCTCGGCCATAGAGGGCAACCGCTGCTCAAAAATGTTGCTAAGTTTCCATTAAACCATTTTGCCGGCAGGGATCCGCTGGCAGACAACCCGCTGGGCAGGGCACCTCGCCCCTAGGGATCCCAACCCCGGTCATGTTGCCAAAAGCACACCAAAACGGTATCAGCAGCTCTGCGAGCGCCTCGCCAAAACCCGCAAAGGCCGATTCTTTCGTTGACCCGCTCGATGCCTTGCGCCACAAGGCTTTCAGGCCTCTCACCCCCCCTCTTCGGGGCCCTTTTTTGCCGTTTTCGACCGACCCCCTCGCAAATAGGCCTTGCATTCCTTGCCCCGCTTGGGTTTAATAAGGGTAGAGTTCCCCCTTCGGGGGGATCCCTAGAAATTGGAAACAAGAAAGTAGACAGCAGCCATTCAAGTTGTTGTTGGGTTAACGTTCCCCCTTCGGGGGGATCCCTAGAAATTGGAAACCACCAAGAGTCTTGCAGTTATCCCGCATGATGATGGTAAGTTCCCCCTTCGGGGGGATCCCTAGAAATTGGAAACGAGGCTAGTTATTCGAGGTCATACCTCGTTGCAACCATGTACTCAAGTTCCCCCTTCGGGGGGATCCCTAGAAATTGGAAACATTTCGTAGGCTAAGCCAACTCCGATTACGTTAGCAAGTTCCCCCTTCGGGGGGGTCCCTAGAAATTGGAAACTAGAAGGAGCGGAACCCCCAGTCGTTGTCCACTTCTGAGGTTCCCCCTTCGGGGGGATCCCTAGAAATTGGAAACTTTAAAGACATAGTTGAGACTACTCGTTTTCAGTAGTCCTCTGTTCCCCCTTCGGGGGGATCCCTAGAAATTGGAAACGTTATCTATAAGTGCTCTTTGTTGAGCACTAGCTGGTTGGGGTTCCCCCTTCGGGGGGATCCCTAGAAATTGGAAACCTTCGCGAATGTCCCATCTATAGAGACAAACGCGAATAAAGGTTCCCCCTTCGGGGGGATCCCTAGAAATTGGAAACTCCAGTCGATGAAACAGCTTGTGTCCTTTTCATCGGTTGTAGTAGTTCCCCCTTCGGGGGGATCCCTAGAAATTGGAAACGGAAACTCAATCTCTCTTTCAGAGAGAAGCACCTTGAAGTTCCCCCTTCGGGGGGATCCCTAGAAATTGGACTAGAAATAGAAAATGAGCTTGCTGCTGCCGAAGCTAGCCCTGACATTGGGAGATCCGGCGGGGATTGGGCCAGAGATTGTGCTCAAGGCGCTGGCGGATCCCCAGGTGCAGGCCTGCGCCCAGATAACGGTGGTGGGCGAGCGGCAGGTTTTGGAAGCTACCTACTGCCTTCTGCGCCAGCGAGGGGCAACCGACCTGGCCGACCCGGCAGGGATCCCGGTGCTGGAGGGCGGCAGCGGCTTCTACCTAGAGCCGTCGCGCGTGGGCCGGGGGGATGTCGCAAGCGGGGCGGCCAGCTTTACCTACCTGAAAACAGCTATTGAAGAAGCGCTGCGGGGCCAGTTCCAGGGGATCGTGACCGCTCCCATTGCCAAATACCTCTGGCACCAGGCGGGCTACCCCTTCCCTGGCCAAACAGAAGTTCTGGCCCAGCTCAGCGGGAGCGAGCGCTACGGCATGCTGTTTGTGGCCCGTTCTCCCCACAGCGGCTGGCAGATCCGGGTTTTGCTGGCCACCACCCACATCCCCCTGAGCCAGGTGCCCCTCACCCTTACCCCGGAGCTGGTGCGCGCGAAGTTGGACTTGCTGGTTGGATCCCTGCGTAAGCTCTTTGGGATTGTCAATCCGGTGATTGCTGTGGCTGGCCTTAACCCCCATGCTGGCGAGCAGGGGCAGCTTGGGCAGGAAGAGAAAACGTGGCTGGCGGAGCTGCTAAGAACCTATCCCTACGCCAAAATCTGGGGGCCGCTTCCCCCCGATACCATGTGGCTAGCGCCCGCCCAGGCCTGGTATGGTCAAGGAGCTCCTGCTGTGGCCGATGCCTACCTGGCTCTCTACCACGACCAAGGCCTGATCCCCGTGAAGCTGCTGGCGTTTGACCGGGCCGTCAACCTAACCCTGGGGCTGCCCTTTATTCGCACCTCCCCCGACCACGGCACTGCCTTTGACCTAGCCGGGCAGGGGGTAGCCCGCGCCGAGAGCCTCAAGCAGGCCATCCTGCTAGCAGCCGAGCTGGCCCTCAGCTCTGCCGCAGCGTCTCGATCCCTTCAGGCCCAGCGATAATGGCCTCCGTGGCCATGCCGATAAACAGGCCGTGCTCCACCACCCCCACCGTTCCCTTGAGCTGCTCGGCCAGCTTGGCCGGATTGGCGATGGGGCCAAACTGGCAGTCGAGGATGTAGTGCTGCTCGTCGGTGAGGTAGGGATCCCCCTCGGCAGTGCGCCGCAGCACCGCCTGACAGCCCAGGGCCTCCACCCGCGCTAGGGTCGTCTTCCAGCCAAAGCGCACCACCTCCACCGGCACCGGGAAGCGGGTGCCCAGGTGGGCCACCTTTTTGGAGGCATCGACGATGATGATGAGCTCAGCAGCGCTGGCCTCCACCAGTTTCTCCCGCAGCAGAGCTCCCCCTGCCCCCTTGATGAGGTTGAGGGATCCCACTTCGATTTCGTCGGCTCCATCGATGGCAAGATCTAGGCGCGGCTGCTCCTCCAGCGTGGCCAGCGGGATCCCTAGAGAGCGGGCCTGTTCTGCCGTGCGCTCGGAAGTGGGCACCCCAATGAACTGCAGCCCCTCCTTTTGCATTCGCTGGGCTAGGGCGCCCACAGCAAAGGCGGCTGTGGATCCCGTGCCCAGCCCCACCACCATGCCCGACTGCACCTTTTGGGCCGCCGCTTGGGCTGCCGCCTGTTTCAGCTCATCTGCACTGGCCATCTCGCCTTTCCGAAGTTCAACCGAATTATTCTACCGTCCGCTCCAGCTAAAGCCTGCTGGCGCCTCCACCACCTGGCCAAAGAGATCGTAGGGCTCGGCCCGCGTAATCTGCACCGGCACCAGGGATCCCAGGGATCCCGGCCCGCGCACATACACCACCCCGTCCACCTCAGGGGCAAAGCGGGGGGAACGGCCAATCCACTCGCCGGTGCGGGGGTTTTCCTGCTCCAAAAGCACAGGCACCACCTGCCCCACCTGCTCGCGGTTGCGGCGGAAGGCGATCCCTTGCTGCAGTTGCATTAGGCGGGCGCGGCGCTCTTCCTTGAGGGGCTCCGGCACCTGCTGGGGCAGATGGTAGGCGGGCGTGCCCTCTTCCGGGGAAAAGGTGAACACCCCCACATGGTCAAATTGGTGGCGCTGGACAAACTCCAAAAGATGCTGGAAGTGCTCCTCCGTCTCGCCGGGAAAGCCGACGATAAAGCTGGTGCGCAGGACAGCCTTGGGCAGGGCCTGGCGCAGCCGTTCGATGAGCCGGTCGTTAACCTGGCCCTGCCAGGGGCGGTTCATGGCCTTGAGGATCGCTGGGTGGCTGTGCTGCAGCGGCAGATCCAGATAGAGCAAGAAATTGGGCGTCTCCTGAATGGCCTCCACCACCGCCGGCGTAATGCCCGTGGGGTAGGCATAGAGCATGCGGATCCAGGGGATGGGGATCTGGCCCAGAGCGCGGATAAGCTCGGCCAGCCGCGGCTCCCCGTAGAGGTCGAGCCCGTAGTTGGTGGTGATCTGGGAAATGAGGATTAGCTCCTGCACCCCTTCTGCAGCCAGTTGTTCTGCTTCCCGCAGAATGGACTCGATGGGGCGGGAGCGTTGCTTTCCCCGCAGGTGGGGGATGATGCAGAAGGAGCAGCGGTAATCACACCCTTCCGCCACCCGCAGGTAGGCCACCGGGGCATGGGTGGTGCGATAGCGGGGGACGGTCTCGTCGGCAATGTAATCTAAGCTCGAGGTAACGGCGTTAACCCGCTCTCCCCGCTCTGCCCGCTGGATAACCTGGACAATCTGGTGGTAGTCGCCGGTGCCGACGATGGCCACCGCCTCGGGGATCTCCCGCAGCAGCTCCTCTTGGAAGTGCTGCGCCAGGCAACCAGCGATGATGATCTTCTTGCCCTGCACCGCCAGCTCCATCAGGGTGCTGACCGACTCCCGCCGCGCCGCTTCGATGAAGCTGCAGGTGTTGACGATGACGTAGTCGGCGCTGTCTTCGTCGCCCTCCACCCGGTAGCCTGCCTGGGCCAGCAGGCCCAGCATGTGCTCGGTGTCCACCCGGTTTTTCTCACAGCCCAGGTGCACAACGGCAACAGCCGGCGCTTCCTTGAGGGAAGAGGTAGACAAAGCGGTTTCTAACCAGTTCATAGCCCCAGGAGAGGACGCGCAAATGGCGACAAGAGCTGAGAAGATTAAAGCCTTCTTATTCTAGTTCTAGTTGGGTTTTGCTTTTAAAGGCGGGGAAGAGAACCGTCTATCTTGTCTAACTCGCTGCCAACCCGCTCAATCGGGATAGCCCCCAAAGTTAACCAAAACCAAGCCAACAGCCACTGCCAGCGCCAGCCCGGTGGCCGCCCAACTGCAGGGATCCCCGCCAGCCGCTGGCGGCACCAAGGGCGCCCGCCCGTAGCCCCGCAGGCGCAGCGCCTGGTAAACTCGCTGCGAACGTTCGTAGCTGCGAACCAACAAAGTGCCCACGGCAGCAGCCAGAAAGGGCAGGTCTTGCCGCCAAGTTGGCCCAGGCTGCCACAGGGATCCCCGCGGTCGCCAGCCCCTCAGCCGCGCGGCCCGCTGCATCCGCTGCCACTGGCTGCCCACTTCCTGCAAATAGCGCTGGGTTAGCCAGGCCAGTTCCAGGAGGAGGTCGGGGATCCCCAGCGCCCGCAAAGCTGCCAACAGGGCCGGTAGGGGAGTGGTCTCCAACAGCAGCGTCGCCAGCGCTAAAAGCGCCAGGCTGCGCCCGCCAAGGCAGAGGGCCCTCTCCAGCCCCTCCCAGCGCAAAGCCAGGGATCCCCAGCGCCAGAGGAGGGTGTCCCCAACGGCAAAGGGCAGGAAGAGGACAAAGGCTATCAACAGAACGCCGGGAGCGGCCAGGCGTCTGAGCCCTCGGCGCAGAGGCAATCCGGAGAGCCCCCAGAGAAAAGCCACCACCGCCCAGACCAGGGGTAGCAAGGCCAGGCGCTGCACCTGGGCAAAGGCCGCCATCAGTGCCAGCAGGCCAACCAGCTTGGGCAGGGGCCGCCAGCGGTGCAGCCAAGAAGGGGGCGGCGGCAGGGGAGCTTGTGAAGAAAGCATCCTCTCCCTAACCGGCATGGCCCGACGACAGGGATGAACAGCCTCAGCCCTATCTTTGGGCATCTTCTCCCAGCAGCTCCGGCTGCACCCGCTGCAAAAACCCCACCACCCAACGGGTAAACAGCCCCTCCACCACCGCCAGCGGCAGGTGGGCAGCTACCAAACTGGTCAGAGCCAGGTGCTCTGCCGAGGTGGAAGGGATCCCCTCCCTGCGCAGCGCCGCCAGCACCACGCCGTAAAACAGCAGCGCCGCCAGCACCACCCCCACCGCTCCCGCCCAAAAAGCGGCCCAGCCCGTGCCCAACCAGCGCCGGCTTGCCCGGAAGATCCCTCCTGCCAGAAGCGCCGGGATCCCCATAATGGCGGCGTTGATCCCCAGGGTGGTCAACCCCCCATGCCCAAAAGCCACCGCCTGAAAAAACAGGCCCACCACAATTGCCGGGTAGGCCAAGGCCCCCAGCATCACGCCCATCAGCCCATTGAGCAGCAGGTGCAGGCTGGCCGGGGGAAAAGGCAGGTGAAGGGAGGAGGCGACAAAAAAGGCCGCCGTGAGCAGCGCTGCCTTGGGGAGCTGGCGGCGGGGATCCTTTTCCAACCGCTGGAGGAGGTGTAGGCTCCAACCCGTAAGCAGGGCAGTGATGCCATAACCCCCCAGCCAAAGCGGTGCTGGCAAAAGGCCCTCGCTGATGTGCATGGCTAGTCTTGGCTCAAAGCGGCAGCATCCACTGGGGAGTCGGGGAGTTCTGGGCCTTGGAAGGGGCGGGGCCGGGAAAAAAACAGGGCCGTGCCCAAACAGCCCCAGATAACACAGGCAGCCATAACCCCCCGCTGCAGGGGGCCAAAGCCAGGGGAGGAGGGGCTGGGGATCCCTTCTGCCTGCATACCCTCCTCGCCCACCGGCACGTTCACCACCCCGCCGTGGCCGGCCTGGCGAATGCGCACCTGCCACAGTCCCTTAAGCTCAGGATCCGGCTGCAGCCAAAACCGGCCCTCTCCGTCTGTCTCTCCCTCCTGCCAGGGGAGAGTGGGATTGGTGGGCGCAAACACCGTAACTCGGGCAAAACGCATCGGCTCGCCGGAATCGTAGCGGGCCTGGATCTCAAAGGTGGGAACAGCCCGCCAAGAGGCCTCCACCCCATGGCCCCAAGCCGGCGGAGATAGGAGCAGGCCCAAGGCCAACCAGCTCAGTTGCCAGGAAGGGGAAAAAGGGATGCGCTTTGGCCAGACTGAGTTCATCGGTCAGCAAAAGACAGAGGACACCCTTCGATCTCAAAAGCCACCCAGGCCTAAAACCTAAGGCAAGGATCCCGTCCCGCCGAGGCCGCCAGAGGAGGCGCGGCAGTGGCCCTCTCCCACGTGCCCCAAGCTCTGCAGGCTCTGCAAGACGGCCTGGGCCCTAGGGGATCCCTCCTGCAGGCTGCCCCAGTCCACCTCCAGCGGCTGGGATCCCGCCTTTAGCCCTTGCTCGAGGGAGACTGGGTCAACTGGGTCCAACTTCACAAGGGAGGCAAACCCCAGCGCCGCTGAGTTGAGGTCGTCCTTGGGAGGCAGGCTGCCATTCCCAAACAGGTGGTCGAAGTGGAAAGTCGCCTCCAGATCCGCCACCTGGCCTGCCCGGACAAAGCCCTTGCGCGTCTCCCCCACGTACTCGCCGCAGACAAAAGCCAGCTCGGGGCTGAACTTGAGCACAAAGGGGATCGCCTCTCCCTCCCCTTCTGCCGGTCGAGCTCTGCCCTCGATCCAGAGGGAGTAGCCCTTTGCTGGCCCCTCCGCTGCCGGCACTAGGCGCCAGGCCAGGGCGTTGTAGTGCCCAGGGGGGGCTTCCAGGGATCCCAGCAGGGCTCGCTCCGGCACCAAATCCACCGTAAGAGGCCCTGTCAGGCTGACCAAGGCCTTGGCCTGGAGCTCGCCTTCCCCTTGCGGATCAAAAGGGGGATCCGTCTGGTAGGCCGTAATGTCCGCCAGCGTCACGTACACATGCTCAAACTGCAACGCCCAGCCCTCTTTGGAGACCAGCCCCTCCCGCAGGAACGCTTCGCCGTTGGCCCACAGCTCCAGCGTGCCCGTAGCCGAGGCAGAGATCGCCTGCCCATCCCTGGCTGGCCCCGGCTCGACAGGCGGGCGACAAGCCGTCATGCCGGCTCCCAGACCCAGGGCCACCAGAACCATCCCTTTGGCCAGGGGTCGCAGCAATGACCACTGAAACCAAGACATCAGGTGCTGCCACCAGTGTAAGAACTCCCTCCCGCTAGCGCGCCTGCCCCTCCCGACAGCGGCTGGCGGTACTGTCCCAGCCAACCACAAGCTCTCGCCAACCTACAATCCCCCACCGGGGCATCTTGCTACTCTTGCGCCAGGTTGCCGGCCCGCACCCAACCTTCCTGCCCGTTCTGGCGCCGGATGCGCTGCCAGCGGCCATCGGCGCTGTACTCCAACACCGTCACCACCTCATTCATGGGCAGGCCACCAATGTAAGCCCCTTCCCGGTCGGGAGTGGCCCGTAGCGCCAGGCCAATCGGCTCGATCACCCGCCCCTGCGCACCTGGGGCAATGCTTGTTGCTGCGGGGGGCCGAGTCGGCAAAGGAGTGGACTCTGGTGTGGATTCGACCGCAGGCGTTGCAGCAGTTGTGGCTGAAGCAACCGCTGCCCCACCCTCCACGGGGCCCAAATTGCCGGCCCGCACCCAGCCTTCCTGGCCGTTTAGCTCCCGCCGCACCCGCTGCCAGCGGCCATCAGCGCTGTACTCCAGCACCGTCACCGTTTCCCCCGCCACAATTCCCCCTTGGTAGGCTCCGTCAGCAGAAGGCTGGCTGCGAATGGCTAGACCTATGGGCTCGATTACCCGCCCGCGGCTGCCGGGGGGAAAGGCCTCAGGGTCGATGGTGCCCGCCGCCGGCAAGGACTCCGTCCCACTGACGCGAACAGAGGGGGAGGAAGGCAAACTTGTCGGGCTGGGTAAGGGATCCACACGCACCGCGCGAGGAAACTGAGGCGCCGCAGGAGGAGCCAGCAGGGGGGCAATGAACCGCCACGCCTGCCAACCCAGAGCAGCCAAGACCCCAACCGAGAGGCTCAGTGCCATTAAGGTGCCGAAGGGAAAACCGCTGGCAGCAGGAGAAGAACGGCCTCGCATTGGGTAGTTAGCCATCCAAAACTCAGCTCCCAAAAGCCGGAGACGAAAGCAAAGGGCTTTGCCAACGCTTGCAAGTACCAGAGCATCTCTGGTACTTCTAGTTTCGCCTCTGTGTACTGCCTTGGGAAGCCACCTACCCAGGGGCAACGCTGTCTGGAGCAAATCAGTAGCAAGTTTAGTTTCTACTTAGTGAACATATTCTCCCAGTCGGTGGTGAGAACCTCGTGGCCAAATGTCCACCCGGCCAGGAGCAAGGGCAAGGCCAAGCCCAGGAAGCCGAAGAAACTGATGACCTGGGCAATTTGTCGCTGGGCCCTTTTCTTTTTCGGGTCGGGGATGTAATTAGCAGCTACTGTGAGCTTTGAGCAAAAGGCCACCACCACCGCCCCCACCGGTCCCAAAACCAGCGAAGGCCACAGCCAATCCGCTACCTGCGCATACTCGTAGGCCCGGGTAAACGGCATGATGACAAAACAGGCCAGCTCCAGGATCCCCCAGGTGAAGAGGGCCAACTGGATATCTTTGCGAAAGACTTCGTTGGGATTGTACATAGGCTTCTGGGATAAACCGGCGTGCAACTTTAAGGTTTGGCCTGCAAGTACAGAAGTGGCGAGGTTTTTGAATGGGCTTCTCTCTGCGGGCAAGAAGCTGCTGCGCGAATCCCTTTTACCTTACCCTTTCCCTTTCCTCCGGACAACCCAGTAGAATGAATAATGCCTGAGATTCTTGGGTTAGCCTCCCTTGATTTACCCAGAGAAAGAGGGTTCCAGAAAGGCCAAGCTCCTGGTGCAATCCAATGGGTAATGTAAAAACCTGAAGCTATCTGTTGTAGTCTGGATGGGCTGCCCTCTCCTGCCCAGGCGCAAAATGCGTTTGCCCTGCGGGCAGGGCTTTTCTACAACTCTGCCTCGTGCTGACTGTGAGAGCGTCAAGCTGCCATGTTACGCATCCTCATCATCGATGACGATCCCAGCATTTGCGCGCTGCTCAAGCGGTATTTGCAGCAGCAGGGGTACTCAGTCGAGGTAGCGACGACGGGGGCCGAGGGCCTCCAGCAGTTGCGCGCTTTTCAGCCAGGCTTGGTGATTTTGGATCTGAATTTGCCGGATGTGAGCGGCTACGACCTTTGCCAGCAGATGCAAAAAGAGACCGGCGTGTATGTGTTGATGTTAACCAGCCGAGTGAATCCTGCCGACAAGCTGCAAGGATTTCAGCTAGGCGCAGATGACTACCTGACCAAACCCTTCAGCCTGCCGGAGTTACAGGCGCGGGTACAAGCTATCCTGCGCCGAGGGCGGACGAGAACGGAAACAGGCAGCGCGCCGGTTTTGACTTTTCCCTCCTTGGTGATCGACCCGACCACCCGAGAAGTTATCCGTGACCGTCGCCCGATTAACCTGACCGCTCTAGAGTTTGATTTGCTCTACGCCATGGCTCGACACCCAGGACGGGTGTGGCGACGGTCTGAGCTGATTCAAGAGGTGTGGGATTTTAACCACGAGGGAGATGAACGGGTGGTCGATGTCCACATCGGCCAAATTCGCAAGAAGCTGGAAACCGATACCAGCCAACCGGAGCTGATCCGCACCGTGCGCGGAGTTGGCTACAAGTTCGAGCCCCCCACTCCAAAGGAGGGATGGGGAGAGGAAAAACCGTAACCTCCCTCTTTCCGAAGGAGAGAGGTTGAGGCTGAGGGCGCGCTAATCCAGGCGACGGCCCGTCAAGCGTACAAAAATATCTTCTAAGTTGGCAGGGCGCACCATCAGGCCGGTTTTGTCGGGTTCCGCTTCCAACTGCCGCTGGGCCTCCGCCAAGCTGGGGAAAAAGGTGTAGCTCACCTCCTGGCCAGGGCGGGAGCGCACCAGCAGGGCTTCTCCGTACTTGGCCCGCAACTGGTCGGTGCTGCCCAGCTCGATTAGCTTCCCGCCGTCCATGATGCCGATGCGGTCACACAGCTCCTCGGCCTCTTCCATGTAGTGGGTGGTAATCAGCAAGGTCATCCCCTGCCGGTTCAGATCCCGCAGGATCTCCCACAGCAGCCGCCGCGCCTGGGGATCCAACCCAACGGTTGGCTCGTCCAAAAACAAAATTTGAGGCCGGTGCAACAGCGCCCTGGCCACCTGGAGGCGCCGCTTCATGCCGCCGGAGAGGGTCTTCACTTTGTCGTGCCGCCGGTCGGCCAGCTTCACGTACTCCAGCCACTCGTCGATGCGCTGCTGCCGCTCCGGGTTGGGGATGTGGTGCATGCGCCCATGGAACTCCAGGTTTTCCCAAACCGTCAGCTCTGCTTCCAGGGTGATGGGCTGCAACACCACGCCGATCTGCCGCCGCACCGCCAAGGGATCCCGCACCACATCATACCCCCCTACGCGGATGGATCCCTGGCTGGGGCGGGTCAGGCTGGTGAGCATGCGGATGGTGGTGGATTTGCCGGCGCCGTTGGGCCCTAGCAGGGCAAACACCTCCCCCTGCGGGATCCGCAGGCTCAAGTCCTGAACCGCCACCTGCTGCCCAAAACGCTTCCACACCCCCTGCATTTCCACTGCCGCCGGCTGGGTCTGGGACAGGGCCGGGGCCATCGAAAGAGCGCTTACAGTCGGCTCCATCTGCGGGTGTAAAGAAATCTTTCTCCTTTAGCATACGCCAGGGCAGCCCCCCAAAACAGGTTTCTGGCGGGGAGCCCTTGGGCGGTCTCCTTTTGCTTTTTCAACTTCTCTAGGGCTGTGATCTCGCTCATCATCGTTTTCCCGTCAGCATTGAAAATGGTGAACGAGACCCAGTATTGACAAAACCACACCTAGCCCAGCAAATTGCGCAGAACAGCTCAGGCATTGGCCTAGCTGCTGAGCAACAATGAAGAGGCAAGGTGGGGTCAAGCCCCAGCTTTTCCCCAGCCAACAAAACGCAGCAATAGCCAGATGCAAAACAGAGACCGATTTGACCAAATTGATTTCCGCCTCGATCGCCTGGTAGGGGCGGTACTGACTTTGGCTGAAGCCGTCAATATCCCTCACCTTTTGTCAGCTCAAGATCCCAGGTCGTAAGGGATCCCCAAAAGGCGTGCCAAAATGGCAGCAGAGCTGAGGTTGTCCGCCGTTGGAGTTCCAGCAGGGTTCTGTTGACGCAGAAGAGTTGCTGGCCTTTTTTCGCTGTCGGCGCCTGCCCTACCTAGATCGCTTTGGGCCTCAAGAAGCCAAGCTGCCGCCGGAAAGCCTGCTGGAGCAATGGCGTCGGGATCGTCAAGCCCTGCAAGCTGCTGTGCTGGAGCGATTTCCGGGAGAAGAGGTGGCGCCGGGCAATGAAGCTCTCTTAGCAGCTATGGCAGCAGGGGCGGAGCGGATCTACGGCGGCCAAGTCGTCGCAAAGCTGTTTTGGGAAGTGGATCCGGAGGGAGCGGCAGAGGCGGAGCCTACCGACTCTGAAGTTGCCCTCGCCCCCTCCCTTGAGACAGAGGTGGAGCTCACCGAAGACAACTCCACCGACAAGACATCCTCCAGCCTTGCGCTGCCGCCTGAGGCTATTCCAGAGTTTCGTTCCGTTTGGGTAAGCAGCTCACTGGATCTCTTGATTCGGGATCCCTCCAGTATCGGCAAGGGCCAGCTCTCCTACCTACCGGTTCACATTCGCATTGGCAAGCGCCCCAAGCCGGAGTACGAGTTGTTGTTGGCGTTGCAGGCCGAGTTGCTTGGATCCCTGCAGGGTCAGGTACCCAAATGCGGCTTCTTGATCTTAAAAGACGGGAAGTGGCACCTTGTTCACCTCAGCCGACGCCGCACCCAGGTGCGTCGCTTGCTGCAAGATTATCTGCACTCCCTTGAGCAGGCGGAGCCGCCGCAGGTGTTTATGGCCCGCAGCCGCTGTCATCTTTGTCACTGGCGGGAGCACTGTCGGCAGTTGAATGCCGTCGCCCAGCCCCTCAGCCTGCTGCCGGGCGTAACCGGATCCCGCTATCCCCTTTTGCAGGAGGCAGGGATCCATTCGATTGAGGCTTTAGCTAACGCTCGCCTGGAGATGCTCCAGGCTATCCCCAAGCTGGGAGCCGGCGTGGCCCTGCAACTGCAGCTTCAAGCCCGTGCCACCCTCAGCCGCAAGCCCCTCTGGCTGCAATCCCCGCCTCAGGCTCTGCCGACAGCGCCCGTGGAGCTGTACTTCGATATCGAGGCGGATCCCCGCCACAACGTCGCTTACCTACTGGGCTTGCTCGTGGTAGAACAAGCAGAGGAGAACAAGGTTGTCAACTACTACAGTTGCCTAGCTGCTGAGCCGCGAGAGGAAGGGCAAGCCTGGCAACAATTCCTACAGCTAGTTCAACGCTACCCTGAGGCCCCCATCTATCATTTTCACAGCTTTGAAGTACAGACTTGTCGGCGACTGGGGGAGCAGCACCAAACGGATCCCCGAGAGGTGCGGCAACTGCTGAAGCGCTTTGTAGATTTGCACAGCTGGGTTCAGCGCTCGGTAGTGCTACCCATCGAGAGCTACTCCCTGAAAAACATCGCTCGCTGGCTGGGGTTTAAGTGGCGACTACCCGAGGGCAGTGGAGCCCACTCCATCTACTGGTACAGCCAGTGGCTGGAAACACGAGATCGCCGCTATTTGGAGCAGTCGCTCATCTACAACGAGGACGACTGCCGGGCTACCTATTGCCTTAAAAACTGGCTAAGCCAAGGTTCGGTTCTTGCCCCCGTCGACGGCCCAAGCCCAGATACTTGGGCCGGACATTGATCGAACCAGCACCATCTCGGTGGAATCGAAATCTGCCTCTCCTCATTTTGCTAACGAAAGATGCTGATCTCAAGCGCATGCTCTTGCAAAAGCCTATTGACCCAGATGCTATCTTTAAGATTCTCAACGAGCAACTAGATTATGCCAAAAATGAAGCCTCAAACCTCGAGAGAAAAAGGATTTTAGTTGTGGATGACAACAAGTCATTCGTCCTTGCGCTGAGAGAACCACTGGATCCCTGGAGACTTGACCTGTACTCCCTCTCGATCCCAAAAGACTTTTGGGAGCAGCTTAATCAAATAATGTCGGAATTAAACGACCGAGATTGGAGCAAGATCCCGATACTCTTCCTAATCGCCCACCCAGACCCTCACACACTCGAACAAGTCTTTCAAGCGGGAGAGGATGACTTCGTTGGTAAACCCATCGTCGGTCCAGAGCTGATCACGCACATCTTCAACCATCTGGAACGCACAGAACTCTTACGGCGAGCTCAAGGGAGAAACTTCCCGTAAGTTTTACCCCCAGATGAAAATTAACCCCCCTTGTATTGGGGGGTTGGTGTGGAGAGATGAGCCTGGCACCGAGCTAGGTTACCGGAGGGTCACCCCTCAAGTAGGTTCGCCGCTGAT
>NZ_JBSSEF010000047.1:0-15542 GCF_054061455.1 Thermostichus sp. OS-CIW-20 | reverse complement strand
AAGACTTCTTTACTACTGATCAATCCATCCTCCTTCCGAAGTTGGTTTGCTAAGTGCTGCTATTGTACCCCTTGAGCCCTTAACAGGCTGTACCATAAACCGCTTAGCTACCTCCCGGATTGTTCTCCCGCTTGGTATGCAGCTACAATTCTTTGCCGTAAATCTAAGGAATGTGTAGGCATCTCTTTGTCCTCTCATTTTTATGGCTTGTATCCCATAATAGCACAAAAGACTGTAATTTGGTATTGTACATCAATCAAACTACAATTGGGTCATGTCTTTGCCCCCTTGGTTGCATTGGCTGGATGAGTGTCCGAGTACCAACACTTGGGCATTACAATCGCTGGACAGATTAACTCAAGGGGATGTGGTTTTTACCCCCCGACAGACGGCAGGGCGAGGACAGCAAGGGCGTTCTTGGTATGCGCCAGCAGGCGTTTTAACCGCTTCGTTTGTACTGCAACCGCTTGCCCCCCCGGAATTGCCCTGGTTGAGTTTGGCAGCAGGCTTGGCGGTGATCTATGCGGTGGAAGATTTGATGACTTTGCCTGCCCTGGCTCTGGGCATCAAATGGCCAAATGATGTGCTGCTTTGGGGGCGAAAGGTGGCAGGGGTGCTGTGTGAAGCCCGGTTTCCTCAGGCGGTGGTTGGGGTGGGGCTGAATCGGCAGGTAGATTGGCCACAGGTGTTGGCAACGGAATCCATCCATTTATCCCCGGCACAGGTGGCGAGTCTGTCGGAAGTGAACGATGCGCCGCCGGAAGTGATGCCCTTGTTGACCAAATTGCGGGATTACCTTTTGCAAGCGCATGGGGTGATCCGGCAGAAGGGTTTGACCGGGCTTTTGCCCCAACTGCGCCAGCGGGATGTGCTGTACAGTTGTCCTTTGGTTGTCCATACGCCCGATGGGATGATCAGCGGGATGGGAATGGGGATTGACGCCTGGGGACGCTTGCAGGTGCAACGAGCAGATGGAACGATGCAAGCCTTGGCCGCCGGGCGGGTGGTGCGCTGGGAACCCTCACGTCGCCGGGATGAGTAAAAGAATTATTTGCCCTGCCGTAACCGCTTGCCCCGGCTGACAGAGAATCTGGGCGACAGTGCCATCTGTGGGGCTAAGTACCTCAATTTCGGTTTTCATCGCTTCAAGAATGACCAACTTTTCCCCGGCATGAACCACGGCTTGCGGGTGTACCACCACTTGCCAAACCGTACCGCTGACTTCCGCCCGCACTGCCACCTGCCCTGGAGGGATGGGAATTTCCGTCGGCTCTAGTGGGGCCGTCACTGCTTCCGCAGCGGGGCGGTCAAATTCGCCAGCCGCTACCCACCGCTCTCGCTCTGCTTGAAAGGCGTTTTGCTGTTGGGTTTTGAAGGCACGAATGGCATCCGCATTTTCTTGGAGAAATCGTTGATATTCCCCCACATGAAACGTTTCCTCGTGGATGTCCAGTTTCACCCGTCCATAGATCACATCCTCTCGGTAGCGCTGGAGTTCCGCCCCAGTGACCGGGAAAAAACGAATTTGGTCAAAAAACCGCAGCAACCAGGGCTGGGTAAAATCGGCAGTCCGGTAATAGCGATTCCACACAGGCACGGTACGCCCCACCAACTGATACCCCCCCGGCCCTTCCATACCGTAAATGCACAGGTACGCCCCGCCAATCCCCACCGCATTCTCCGGTGTCCAGGTGCGAGCCGGATTGTATTTGGTTGTGACCAGCCGATGCCGGGGATCAAGGGGTGTAGCCACCGGTGACCCCAGATACACATCCCCCAGCCCCAGCACCAAATAACTCGCCCCGAACACAATGTCATACACCTGCTGTACGTCCGCCAACCCGTTCACCCGCCGGATAAATTCCAAATTGCTCGGACACCAGGGGGCATCCGGTCGCACCGACTGCATGTATTTAGCAATAGCAAGCTGGATGGATTCATCATTCCAAGACAGGGGCAAATGCACGATGCGGGTGGGTACGACCATCTGATCCACAGCCGGTAGTTCCGCCTCTGCCGCTGCTAGGATATGTAAAAGTTCAGAACGGGGTAACTGTTGGTTGTCGTAATGCACTTGTAGCGAACGAATGCCGGGGGTCAAGTCAATAATGCCGGGGATGTTTTGCGCTTGTAGCCAGGTCATCAACCCATGCACCCGGAACCGTAAGGTCAAATCCAGAGTTAATGGCCCGTATTCAACCAATACATATTTGTCCCCCGCTTGCCGGTAGGTAACCCCCACCGGATGGGCATCCGTCATCTGCTGCAAGATGGGTTCTGTGGCCACCGGTACGGCTGGGATCGGGGGTAGGGGTTCCAGGCGAGCTAATTCCTGTTCCTGTCGCTGTTCCCAGGCACGGGCCGTCGGTTCATCAATGGGAAAAAACCGCACCCGGTCTCCCGGTTTCAACTGCCCTACTTTCCACAATTCCGCCTGCACAATCGTCGCCGGACAGACAAACCCCCCCAAGCTCGGCCCATCACACCCCAAGAGGATCGGCATATCGCCGGTAAAGTTAATCGTGCCAATGGCATAGGCGTTGTCGTGGATGTTGGAAGGATGTAATCCTCCTTCTCCCCCATCGGGTCTGGCCCAAGTTGGCGCTGGCCCTATCAGCCGAATCCCCGTGCGGGCCGAATTGTGATGCACCACCCAGGCGTGGCTCAACAGCATCTCCATATCCTGCGGGGTAAAAAAATCCGGTGCCCCGTGCGGACCCACCATGACCCCGATATCCCAGGTATCAGTGTATTGAGGAATGAGTTCGGGGGGCAAAGCTGCGGGTTGATCTTGTCCATCCCAGGGCGCCAGCGGCAACACATCCCCCGCCCGCAACGCTCTACCGCCATGCCCGCCAAACTGCCCCAGGGGAAAGGTTGCCCGACTGCCCAAGTACTCCGGCACCGGTAGCCCCCCCTGCACCGTGATATAGGTGCGACACCCAGGCCCCTGCACGGCCTTCAGCGTCAACACGCTCCCTGCCCGTACCGTCACCGTCTGCCAGTAGGGAACCGGTTGGTCATCTAAAGTTGCTGGCATCATGGCCCCGGTCAAACAAATCCGGGTAGGCGCATTAAACCGCAACGTCGGCCCTGTCATCGTACATTCCAGCCCAGCCGCCCCCAGGGGATTACCCAGCAACCGATTGCCCCAGCGAAAGGCCAGGTGATCCATCGGCCCGGAAGGCGGCACCCCCACATTCCAATATCCCAACCGCCCCGGATAGTCCTGCACGGTGGTAAAGGTACCGGGTGCCAACACGTCGATTGTCTGAGGCTGATAGGTGAATTGGGCAAGAAACTGGGTACTCACTTCGCCCCGCTGAAACTCCGGGGTCGCCACCACCTGTTGCAGGTACTCCAGATTGGTTGCAATCCCTGCCAGAGTCGTCTGCGCCAACACCGTTTGCAACTTTTGGATCGCCGCTGTCCGGTTCTCCCCATGCACCATCGCTTTCGCCAACAGGGGGTCGTAGAACGGGGTCACCTCACTCCCACTGCGAATCCAGGCATCCCACCGGGCACCCTCAGCCAAATGCACGTGGGTCAGCACCCCACTACTGGGTTGGTAATTTTTGTGGGGGTCTTCGGCGTAAATCCGGACCTGGATGGCATGACCCTGAGGCCGGTGGCAATAGCGGTCGAAAAAATCCCGTTCCCCAGCAGCCAAACGTACCATCCATTCCACCAAGTCAATGCCGCAGACCAATTCGGTAACCCCATGCTCTACCTGCAACCGGGTATTGACCTCCAGGAAATAAAACTCCCCCGTTGTCCCATCCACAATAAATTCCACCGTGCCCGCCGACTGGTACTGCACCGCTTCCCCCAACCGTTGCGCCGCCTGGTATAGTCCTTGCCGCACCGATTCCGCTAACCCCGGCGCTGGCGTTTCCTCGATCACCTTTTGGTTACGTCGTTGGCTCGAACAATCCCGTTCCCCCAGGGTCAACACCCGTCCCTGACCATCCCCAAAAATTTGCACCTCCACATGGCGGGCCACAGAAATATATTTCTCCAGAAACACCCCCCCGTCCCGGAAATTGGCCTGGCTCAGCCGTTGCACCTGGTCGTAGGCCGTTGCCAATTCCGCCGCATTCTCGCACCGACGCATCCCAATCCCCCCACCCCCTGCCGTACTTTTGAGCATCACCGGGTAACCGATCTGCTCTGCCGCCGCCTGCGCCTCTTCCAGACTATTTAATAAAGGCGTGCCGGGAACCAGGGGAATGCCTTGACGGGCAGCCAGATCACGGGCAAGGTGCTTGCGACCAAACTGGCGAATGTGCTCTGGCTTAGGTCCAATAAACACCAGCCCCCGTTGCAGACAGGCAGTGGCAAAATCCGCATTTTCGCTAAGAAACCCGTACCCCGGATGAATCGCCTCCGCCCCCGCCTGCACCGCCAAATCCAACACCCGGTCCCCTTGCAGATAACTTTCGCTGGCCAGTGTCCCTCCCAACGCCAGAGCCTCCGTCGCCGCGTCCACGTGGGGACTATGGCGATCCGGTTCCGAGTAGATGGCAACACTGGCAATCCCCAACCGGTTTAACGTGCGGATGATCCGTAGGGCAATTTCCCCCCGATTGGCGACCAATACTTTGGCAAACATCAGCCCTCCGCATCCCAAATTAGCAACCGCACCGGCGTGGGGTGGTAGGCATTACAGGGGTTGTTGATCTGGGGGCAATTAGAAATCAACACCAGCACATCCATTTCCGCCCGCAAATCCACGTACTTCCCTGGCTCAGAAATTCCATCTACGATTTCCAAGCGGCCATCTGGGCCCACTGGCACATTCATAAAGAAATTGATATTGCTCACCAAATCCCGCTTGTTCATCCCGTACTGGCTCAACTCCAGCAGGTAATTTTCCACACAGGCGTGCAGATGCTTCTTATGCAACCCGTAGCGCACCGAATTGCTCTCCATACTGCACGCACCCCCCAAAGTATCGTGACGGCCACAGGTATCATTGAGCACCGTCATTAGCACATTGCCCGCATTGGACATCAACTGCGTCCCCGCCGTGATAAAGATATTCCTCTGACGCACCACCGTATCCGGCGCACTGTAGCGCTCTGAAGTATCGGCGGCATTGTAAATCAGGGTGTCCACCGCCTGATTCCCCTCTAAATCCACAATCCGTAAAATCTGCCCCTTGTACACCACCTTCGACCAGGGCTGGCGGGCAGGCAATTCGTAGTCATAAATCGCCTTGGCCGGGTCCAGCGTCGGGGTCGCCATTGCCATCGTCGCCATACCGTTTGTACCTCCTGAAAAGAAGTTAATGCAGAAATTAGTACAAAACAATTACATTCCCTAGAGAGCGTAATGGGGAGCTAGCGGTCGTTGCCGCCACCAGGTGTCCGTGTTGATGAATCCCCGCACTACTTCTTCGTTGGCTGTGCGGCAAGGGTCATCGGGGCCAGGCTCCGGGGAACGCCACACCGTCAGTTGGATAGGCTGCGGTCGGTACACCGTATCCGGGTGCAGGACATGGGGACAGTTGGCAATCACCACCAGCACATTCATTTCCGCCCGCAAATCCACGTAAGCACCGGGTTTAGCCGCTCCGGCATCGTACTGTAAATCCCCTGTTGGTGTCACCGTTACCCGGCTAAAGAAATTCACATTCGGCATCAAATCCCGGCGGGACATCCCCCACTTGCCCAACGCCCGCAGAAACTGATCCTGGGCATTGTGAAAATCCTGGCGACCGTGAATGTCCGTGCCGATGCCCCCATGCCCGTACTTGGCCCGATTGCTCGCTGCCGTACTGCACCCGCAGATTAGGTCATGGCCGTTGGACGTATCCGCCGTGATGGAAAACAAAATCCGTCCCATATCCGAGTACAGCACCATCCCCTGGCGCAAAAAGGCACTGAACTGGATTTTGGCCGTATCCGCCACATTCAGCCGCTCCATTGGACGGTCCGCGTTGTAGCAAATCATCGCTACCCCCTGGGACCCCCCCAAATCCGTAATCCGTAGGGTCTGCCAGCGGGGAATCACCCCGTGCCAATAGCCTCCCCCCGGCACCTTCTCCGACCAAACCACCAATTCTGCGGGAATATCTGTCTCGCACACCGTTGCCACCATACCTGTACCTCCTGCGTGGGTTACCAAACGACACAGCCCAGGAGATGATGCGACCTAGCCTGCCTTTCAGACTAACCGTACGACCTCCCGGGCTTTTATCCCGCCGTGTAACCGCACCCGCTAGGGCAACGGCCTGCTTCTCTTGGACCAGCCGCAGCAGTCACCACCGCTGCCGGAACCCTAGAAGCTCTCCTGATGGCTGCTAAACCCATCCTAACCCACCCCCTACAAAAAACAGTTACTTTTGTTACTTTTTACAAAAATTTACAACCTGTTCGTTTAGTTTTTTTCCTAATATATGCCCAGCAAATTTTAAAAAGTGTATCCCAAGATACTGTTTTTCCCAATTTGGTTTGGGGATGCTTAAGCCGTACAGGGAGCATTGGTCTTGGGGGGTGAAGTCCTCACGATTTCTCACTCCTTTCCCTGGTGAGGAACAGTTCGGTTCCGGTTCATTTTTTGGAGTTTACGGGTGGCATGAGATGGCAATCCCACGCCTGGAAAGGGCTGTTGTTTGTGTTGGCAATAGTATTTACCGTCAGTTGTGTCCGTCCTGGGGCAGAGGATCAAACTCCCACGGTACGCCTGGGTTTTAGTGCGTGGCCGGGTTGGTTTCCCTGGCAGGTCGCTCAGGAGAAAGGGATTTTTGCCGCCAAAAATGTGCAGGTGGATTTGAAGTGGTTTGACAGCTATTTGGACTCCATTAATGCCCTGACGGCCCAACAGTTAGATGCCAATTCTCAGACCCTTAATGACACCATTAGTGCCGTAGCTGGTGGTGCGGATCAGGTGATTGTTTTGGTGAATGATAATTCGACGGGCAATGACAAGATTATTGTCCGGGAAGGGATTAATACCATTGCGGATTTGCGGGGGAAAAAAGTAGCTGCCGAAGAGGGCACAGTGGATCATTTTCTCCTGCTTTTGGGGATGGAAAAAGCGGGATTGAAACCTTCAGATATTACGTTTGTGCCTATGGAAACAGGGAAAGCAGCAGCAGCATTTGTTGCCGGACAAGTAGATGCGGTGGGAGTGTTTGCACCTTTTACTACCCAAGCCCTCAAACGTCCGGGCAGTAAGGAATTATTTAGTTCCAAGGATTTTCCGGGAGCAATTTCGGATCATTTGGTGTTTACCCGTAGCTTTGTAAATGAGCATCCCGAACAGGTACAGGCAGTAGTAGATGCCTGGTTTGCAACGACGAAATTTCTGGAAACCAATCCCGATGAAGCCATTGCCATTATGGCCAAAAAAGCTAATGTTTCCGTGGAAGAATACAAGCAATATGCAGGCGGCACTCGCATTTTTACAGTACAGGAAAATATCACTGCTTTTCAACCTGGCAATGATATGTCCTCGTTGCCCTTTGCCGCTAAAAAAATCAGTGCCTTTTTGACGCAAGTTGGTTTAGCGAAAACGCAGCCGGATTTGAGCAAATTGTTCGACGACCGGTTTGTGAGAGCTTATGCCGCCCGTGTCCAAACCCAAACGTCCCCCAGTACAAGGAACGCCCATGATCGACCCTGACCGTTCCCAGCGCATTCGTGACCAGTTGCAGCCCCGGCGGTTGCGCCCGTCCGTGTTTTGGCGGCTGGCTGAGGACATTCCCCCCCGGTTGTACTGGCGGTTGGCGGCGCTCTCTATCCTGTTCCCTCTGCTGGTGTGGGGGTTGGTGACCTGGGTGGGGGCCGTGGACCCAAAGTTTTTGCCCTCGCCGGGACAGGTGGTACAGGCGGCGATTCGTCTGGGGCGTTCGGGAGAGTTGTGGCAGGATACCTGGGCGAGTGTGGGGCGGATCGGGGCCGGGTTTACCCTCTCGGCGTTGGTGGCAATTCCGGTGGGATTGGTGATGGGAAGTTTTGCCAGTGTGCGGGCGTTGCTAGAACCCTTGTTTGGGCTGATGCGCTATATGCCTGCTCCGGCATTTATTCCCCTGTTGATCTTGTATCAGGGGGTGGGAGAAGCACCTAAGGTGACGCTGATTTTTATTGGCACGTTTTTTTTCAATGCGCTGATGGTGATGGATACGGTGAAATTTGTGCCCAAAGAGTTAATTGAAACCACTTATATGCTAGGCGGAAATCGAGTAGCGACGGTGATGCAAGTGATTTTTCCCCACGTGCTGCCGGGGATTTTGGATGCCTGTCGGATCAATTTGGCGGCGGCTTGGCAGTTGGTGATTGTGGCGGAATTAGTAGCGGCAACCGAGGGGTTGGGGCGACGGATTAGTTTGGCAGGCAGATTTTTACGGACGGATGAAATTTTTGTGGGCCTTATCGTGATTGGCCTGATTGGATTGGTGTTGGATTTGTTGTTTCAATATTTGGTGCGCTTGACCTGTCCTTGGGCGGATACCAAATGAGTTTTTCTATTGCTAATTTGGAGGTTCATTCATGTTTTTACAGGTGCGACAGTTGAGCAAGCATTTCCCGACCAAGCGGGGTACGTTGGTAGCCCTGGAAGATATTAATTTCTCAGTGGCTGCCGGGGAGTTTGTCTGTGCGGTGGGGGCTTCGGGTTCGGGTAAGTCCACTCTGTTGCGGCAGATTGCCGGGTTGGATCAGCCGACGCGTGGTGGGGTGTGGATTGATGGGCAGCGGGTGACCGGGCCGGGGGCAGACCGGGGGATCGTTTTTCAGCATTACTCTCTGTACCCCTGGATGACGGTGCAGGAGAATGTGGAGTTTGGCCTGAAATTGCACGGGATTTCCCCCCGGGTGCGGCGGGAACAGGCGCAGTATTACCTGGAGGTGGTGGGGTTGACGGCGTTTGCCCAAGCGTTGCCCCGGCAGTTGTCTGGGGGGATGAAACAGCGGGTGGCGATTGCTCGAGCGTTGGCAACCGAACCACGAATTCTGTTGCTGGATGAGCCGTTTGGGGCGTTGGATTTGCACACCCGGGAAACCATGTATGAATTTATGGTGCAACTGTGGCAGCGTACCCGTCTCACGGTGTTCATGATCACCCACGATGTGGAAGAGGCGGTATTTTTGGCCAACCGGATTTTGGCGTTGAGTGCTCGTCCAGGGCGCATTTGTCGGGAGATACATGTGGAATTGCCGGATCGGAGTTTGGGGGTGATGGCCATCAAACGCCATCCAGCTTTTCATGACTACCGGGATGAATTGGTGCGCATCCTGCGGCAACAAGGACGGGCGGATGCCCCTGCTCCGGCGTTGGTGGCTTAGGCAGCGGTGCTTGTCTAGGCGTTCCGGTTTCTTCATGCCCTTCCAGTCCTGAGACGGTTGGGTTAGGGCCTACGTTGACTACCCTGCCGCTTTGGTAACTTTTGGGGACGATGGATGATCCTGAGCCTTGATTTGCAATCCTTGCGCCAGGCGTACAGCACGGGACAGGTGACCCCGGTGGACGTTGTGGAAACGGTGTACGAACGGATTGAACGCTATGCTGACCCGGCGGTGTGGATTCATTTGGTGCCCAAGGAGGAAAGTTTACGGCGGGCGCAGGCGTTGACCCAAACCAAACTGCGCCAGTTACCCCTGTACGGGATTCCCTTTGCCATCAAGGACAATATAGATTGGGCGGGGGTGCCGACGACGGCAGGGTGTCCCAGTTTTGCTTATGTGCCCAAGGAGTCGGCGACGGTGGTGGCAAAATTGCTGGCTGCCGGGGCCATACCCATCGGTAAAACCAATATGGATCAATTTGCGACGGGGTTGGTGGGTACTCGTTCGCCCTATGGTATTTGCCGCAATCCCTTTGACCCGGAGTACATTCCGGGGGGGTCGAGTTCCGGGTCAGCGGTGGCGGTGGCGGCGGGGTTGGTGAGTTTTAGTTTGGGGACGGATACGGCGGGTTCGGGGCGGGTGCCAGCGGCGTTTAACCAAATTGTGGGCTTGAAACCGACCCGGGGTTACCTGAGCACCCAGGGGGTGGTGCCCGCGGTGCGGAGTTTGGATTGTGTGTCCATCTTTGCCCTGACGTGCCGGGATGCCGAGGCGATTCTCCAGGTGGCTGCTGGGTTTGACCCGCTGGACCCGTTTTCTCGCTCGCCCCAGTGGACGGATCAACCGCCGGGGGTGCGGGTGGGAGTGCCGCCTAGGGAGCAGCTGGATTTTTTTGGGAATCAGGCGGCGGCAGACAATTACCAGCAGGCGTTGACTCGGTTGGCAGGGTTGGGCTGTACCTTGGTCACGGTGGATGTCCTGCCGTTTTTGGCGGCGGGTGATTTGTTGTACGAGGGGGCGTGGTTGGCCGAACGCACGGCGGCAGTGGGGGAATTTCTCCGCCAGTCTCAGGTGGGGGTTGACCCGGTGGTGCGGCAAATTATCTTGGCGGGTGAGGCCATTTCTGGGGTGCGGGTGTTCCGGGATATGTACCGTCTGGCGGCGCTGAAACGGGAAACCGAGGCGCAATGGGCGGAGATGGACCTGCTGGTTTTGCCGACTACGGGGACGATTTACCGGGTGGCGGAAGTGCTGGCCGATCCCATCGCCCTGAATCGCAAGTTGGGACGGTACACCAACTTTGTCAATTTACTCGACCTGTGTGCTTTGGCAGTACCAAACGGCAGACAGCCCAACGGTTTACCGACCGGCATCACATTCATTGCACCAGCGGGGCGAGATCAATGGCTGTGCCACTGGGGACAACGGTATCAGGCGGCGCTGGGGGGAACGTTGGGAGCCACAGGGATTGCCTATGACCAGGTGTGCTCCTAACTACACCGATTGGCATGACTAGTGGGAGTTCTGTACTGACACCCCGTCCACGATTTAGGTTTACCTCCAGATTATTGGATGAAAACGGTGGACGTAGGCTGTCCAACCGGCGACGGTATGCCCCCAACAGGGCAGTCCGCAATTCGCTTGAGACCACTTGGTACACCCGCTCTCGCTCGGTTGTCCCCGGGCGGGCAATCGCTTTTGGCTCTAACCCCAGCCGCCGCAATAGTTTGTTGACGATATGCACCCCGGTCTGCTCTGGCTTGATGTGCAGGTGCAGGTAGCGTTCAATTAAACGCCGGTGTTGCAACGCCAGTGCCTTTATCTCCTGCACCAACGGGGTTTGGTTGCTGTAGGTCTTGTCCAGCAGTTCCAAGACCCGTAGTGCCTGGATAAGCACAGCGCAGATGGTGCCCTTGGGCAGTTTGTGGATGCCCTTGAGGGTTTGGTTGTGCAAAATCTCCCGCACTTTGTAAGCATCCTGGAGTTTCACCAGCTCTGGGTTTTCGGCGTGCACCTGCAACTTCACCCCCTTGATAAGGGCACTGTAGTTCTCCACCACCGCTTGCAGGCAGATACCCACATCGTTGAAATCCACCCCGGGAAAGTCCTGTTGCAACAACACCTTTCGGGCACGGTAGCGGTTCGCCAAACTGCACTGGGATTGCAGGGTTTGCTGTGCCCAGTCCACCGTGTGCTCTGGCTCCAGGTGGGCGTTTGCCAGGTTTTCCGCTTCCTGGTACTCGATGGCACGGTGCACGGTTTCCATCAATTCCCTGATTGGGGCATCTGGCACCAGGGCTTGGTAGGTGACTTGATGTCCGTCCTGTTGCAATCGCTGGACTAGGTAGTCCAAACTCGCCCGCCGCATGGCACTGTGAACCGCATAGGATTGGGCGTAAAACTCGAATATCGCCGTTTGGATGCGCTCGGTTGCTTCATCCGGGATGTCCAGTAAATGACTCAACCCCAGCCATTGGGTGAGTGCCTGGGCTTCCTTGCGTAATTCCCGCCCAATCGCCTGGGGATACAAACTACTCTCGTCCGAGTCGGAAAACACCACCGGCGGACAATAGATATGACGGGGCACGGCAGGACGGAATCGCCCCAACAATTGCAGATGAATATCCGTGGTGCCGGAAGGGAAATAACCCCACACGGAATGGAAGTAGGCTTGTTCTGGCGGCAGACCCCCCTGGATGCTCACCCCCGATTTCACCGACGGGGAACAGATGAGTATATCCGGTTGCTGGTCTTGTAGCCATTGGTCGGGGTCCTCAAAAAAGGCGGTGAAGGCACTGCCCTCGTTGGTATCCGAATCAATCCGCACCACCTTTAAGTGGGGGAGCATCGCCTGCACCATCCCCTCAAGCCTCTGCCCCGCAAATTTGGAACTACTGACAAACATCAGCTTGTGACCTGCTGACAACTGGGCAAGCAATTCGGCGAAAAACCCAGACTTGTGCTGGCTACAACCGGTGTACAAGGTGACCTGCCAGGGTTGTTGGTGTTTCCTATGCGTAAACAGCCGCACCGTCTCTTTTTTGCTCAGCACTTTGAGCAGGTCGAGGGCACGGTCGGGCAAATTGGCTTCGGAAGCGACGATGGCTTTGGCACTCTGCGCTAGTTCGACAAACCGACAATTAATCCACGACCAACGCTTGCCCAAGGTTTGCCCCCGCACCAGGTGTTCCAAAACCTGGTTAGCCTCGTCCAGCACCAATAAGATTTGCTGTCGCCAGACCCACTCCGGGAGCCGGTGCAGGGAATCGGGGCACAACACCAACCCCCCTGCATGACGCATACAGGCTTCCAACCCTTTTTGCCCCGCCTCACTGTTGGGAAAGCTGTGGATGTGGGGCAAGCCCCAGTGCTTTGCCGTTTGTTCCCCCAAACTGTTCAAAGGAGTCAGCACAATCACAAAATGCTCCCGTTGGGCTTTCCAGGCGGAGACCCAATCCTGACCAATGCGATAGGTCTTGCCACTATTCATGGGGGCGCATAGCCCGTGAATGGCATGACTCGACAAAGCGGGCAATTCCGGCAGATAGGCACCCTCCGTATGCCGTTCCACCGGATAGGTTAATTTTTGTAAAGATTCCAGGCGGGTCAAAGCTGTTTCCACCGCCTGTTCCCGGTTGAGTTGGCGGATGTTGCGGGTGTTGTCCAACAGGGTGCCCAACCACTCCCAGCGGTGTTCCGGGGCAATCGTGAACAGTACATCATCAACGCCTTTGCCGAGGGTTGGTTCCCAGGTGACGGCACGGAAATCACAACCGTGGCGGGTGAAGGCTTGCCCCAGTTTCACCGCCTGCTTGAACACATTTCTACGGGTCTTGGGGGCGCTGTCCTGGTCAAAAAACAGGAAAATCCGGCGTCCCTTCTGGGCAAAGGGCAATAACTCCGCTGAAAGCTCATCTGTACCTTTTAACCGCCACATGGTCACCCCCCGGATGGCAATGGCAGGCAGACTTTGGGCAATGGCGGTTAGGGCTTTTTTGGGTCCCTCGTGAATGGACAAGGGGATGGCGGGATTGGCTAAAACTGCCTGCCAGAAGGGTATATCCCGGCGAATGCTCACCCCAAATCGCTGTTCAATGAGTTGGATGTATTTTTCTGGGACGACGGGTAGGATGGGCGTGCCTTTGGCACCGACGGGCGTTTCATACTTGATGACCTTCTGTTTTTGGCTAATGCCGGTGCCCTGGGTGACCCTGCGGGGGCGAAAGGGTTTGATGACCGGGATGCTCCCCTTCTCCCCGTCGAGCGTCTGCCCGTAGCAGACCCAAGCACCCCCCGCCGCTACCGTTTCATATTTGGCGAGGATTTTCTTGACTGCCTGGGTGCAATACTGCTGGCTGTGACCGCCCAACTGGCTGAGGGCAGGCCCCGTCAATTCCTCTAATAAAGCTGTCCCGCTGAGTATCTCGATATTGGCGAGGGTCAGGTCATCGGGGATGGCGGATGCCCGAAACTCCCGCAGTACCGGCTCGGGTAGGGCAGGTGCGACAACACTCTCTATGGTTTGGGGAACAGTTCTGGAAGCTAGCATCACTGGTGACTGGTCAGGATTTTTGCCTGCGTCACGTCACCACTGCGAAAAGATGCTTGCTTATGCTATATTTGGGCTAACACCTAAAACCCCCGCTAAGAGGTCGGTGTTTCGTTAGCAAGCCCTTGTCGTAGTGGGCGCGACTTCAGTGGGAGAGAGTGTCTGTACCAGACCTAATCTCTTCCCCCTATTTCAAAGAAATCTTTTCATCGCCTCGCTCCTTGTTGATACGAAATGCTAAATATTCTTTGACAAACATTATCACATCCTCCCGGTTCACCGCAAAAAGACTACTACCTTTTTCATAGCGAGCTGACAAGACCCTCACTGACCCAAAGGTTTCATACAATTCCTCCCGATGTTGTGCTAAACGGCTGGGCTTCCAGATCACCAGGATGCGGGGCAAAGGTCGTTTGGCAGCGCGGGAAGTCCCGCCGAAAAATGGGCGGTAGTGTTTTTGCAACCAGACAACGTGTTGCATTAAAGTGTCAACCGGGTCTAAAAGAATTGAGCGTAAACCCTTGTCATCGGGCTTTTTTTGGAAGAATCTTTGCCGCTTTTCATTAAAAACCACCTCCGCATCCCCATAAGAACGGATGCCAAGCAAAAAGAAGTGCTTGCCGGGAAACCGCAACAAAGGATCCACTGGCTCGTTAGTGGGATGTTCTACCAGGGCAGTCATTTCTAGCCCTTGACCTTTGAACGCCTCATCCAACTCCTTCATCAACTCTACGAGCCGCCGCACCTTCTCATAGCGAACCCCCTGGCGCCAGCCCAACAGCAAAAACAGTAGGGATAGAGGTGTACTAAAGGGGAGGGAGGCTACCCCCGCCGCTTCTAGGACTGCAAAAATGCGTTCCTCTCTGAGTTTGGCATCTTCAATCTCACGGATGGCAAGATGCGTTTCCTTGGGAATGGTAACGTCCCCTATCTGCTCCAAATCCTGCAACGCTTGCTCGAGGGTGCGGATGACCCGCTGGTTATCAATCGGTTCGGGATACTCCCGCCACTCCGTTGGTGCCTTGGTTTTCCCAACCTGCGAAGCGCCCATGGATAATGGTGAAGATAAAGTAATATGCTCCCTATCAATTTTATCGAAAAACTATCATAGACTTGAATAGCAAGGTTACGGCTACGCCACATCAGAGGATGAGATGGGCAACAATATTCGCAGAAAGTATCCAGGTTGTTTCAACTAATTTACAGTCTTTTCAGAGATTTTGGGGTATGGGAGAGTTGTCCATACACCGATGGAAGGGATTCGAGTTGTACCCTGTAATCAACAAAAAGACTGTATGCCAGTGTCCTAGGCGTTGTTCCTGCACAAATTCACTCTTGGCTTTTTCACTGCGGAATGTCTTTTTTTAGAGTGATTTTATGCTTTTTCAAGAAAGAATGCAAGGTGCTAATACTCACATGGATTCCTAGCCTTTCTCCAATAATCTCAACATATTGCCACAAACACTTATCTGGATACTCTTCAACAATGGCTAAAATCTCAACTTTATTTTGTTCTAAAATTCCAACTCGCTTTGTCCCTACTTTTTTAGGTGTTAAGTCTTGAGTCTGTTTATACTGTTGTACGAGGCGATGTACTGTCCTTTTAGTTACAGCCTGTTAAGGGCTCAAGGGGTACAATAGCAGCACTTAGCAAACCAACTTCGGAAGGAGGATGGATTGATCAGTAGTAAAGAAGTCTTCAC
>NZ_JBSSEF010000046.1:0-19987 GCF_054061455.1 Thermostichus sp. OS-CIW-20 | reverse complement strand
AACTCTTTGCCGCAAATCCAAAGAATGAGTCGGCATTCCTTTCTCTCCTTCCTCTTGAATACCTGTACCCTATTTTAAATTAAAAGGCTGTACTTATTTCCACGCCCAGCAGGCGGTGGAGAAATCGCTCAAGGCGGTCTTGTTCCTGCAACAGATCGAGTTCGAGCGCACACACGATCTGGTCAAGCTGGCGCGCCTGTTAGCGAATCGCGGCGTGACGCTGCCAGTCACGGAAAGCCAACTGCGCCGGCTGAACCCTTTTGCCGTCGCCTTCCGCTACGACGATTTGGAAATCACGCTCGCCTCTGACGATGATCTGACGAGCGTGGTTGCCCGGATGTGCCACTGGGCGAAGGAACAGATCAGCGCAGCAACAGAATGCGAGGAAAGCGATGGCCCGGACTACCATTGACCGCTTGATCATCAACTCTCCCTACGAGGAGCCGAAGAAGCACTGGCGCTACGATCGCGAGACGCGTACGTTCGAACTGGTTGAAGGGCGGCGGCCAGCGGGTTACGTGGTAGCGACTCCCGGTTCCAAATCTTTCGACGATCCGGGCATCTTCGTTGAAATCCCGCTTGTCAACCAGATCCGCCCGCGCGTCAAAGCCTGGCGCGAGGCAGGCTATCCCGGGATCACCAGCATCACCAGGCGGCTCTTGGCGCACTGGCATGACCCGGAGGAGTTCGACAGACGTCGCTTTTTCTTCTGTCAATTGGAAGCCGTCGAGACGCTCATTTGGCTGACCGAGGCGCCTGCTGCCGAGCGGGTGGGCATTGAGATCCCGGGAGACGGCGGGGACTTTGATCGGCGGTGCTGCAAGATGGCCACCGGCACGGGCAAGACCATCGTCATGGCGATGGTGATTGCCTGGCACATCCTTAACAAAGTGGCCAACCCCCAAGATGCCCGCTTTTCGAAGAACGTGCTGGTCGTTGCCCCCGGTCTGACGGTCAAGAAACGGCTGGCGGTGCTGGAGCCCGCGGGCGCCGGTAACTATTACGAAGCGTTCGACATTGTGCCGTCCACGCTGCTCGACAAGCTGCGGCAGGGGCGGGTGCTGGTCCGCAACTGGCATGCCCTGGCCTGGGAGAGCGAAGAGCAGATCAAAAAGCGGAAGAGCGTGGACAAACGCGGCGCGAAGAGCGATGAAGCCTATACGCGCGAGGTGCTGGGCGAGATGGCCAACGCGCACAACCTGCTGGTCATCAACGACGAGGCGCACCACGCCTGGCGCGTCAACTGGGAAGCCGAAGGCAAGTACCTGCGCCAGCGTGATTTAAAAGACAGCGCCCAAGAAGCGACGGTGTGGGTTGGAGGCCTGGATCGGCTGCACCGTTCGCGCGGCATTCTCACCTGTTACGACTTCTCCGCCACCCCCTTCGCGCCCTCGGGAAAGAAGAGCAGTGAAGAGGCGCTCTTTGGCTGGATCGTCAGCGACTTCGGGCTGAACGACGCCATCGAATCGGGGCTGGTCAAGACCCCGCGCGTTGTAGTGCGTGACGACGCTGTGCCCAATGCCAAAACCTACAAGTCCCGTCTATACCACATCTACAACGACCCGGAGGTGAAAGACGACCTCAACCGACGCGCCAATCCCGAAGAGCTGCTGCCGGATCTGGTGCTGAACGCCTACTACCTGCTGGGCTACGACTGGCGGGAGACGTGGAAGGCCTGGAAAGCAGCCGACCTGCCCACGCCGCCTGTGATGATCACTGTCTGTAACCGCACTGAGACGGCAGCGCGGGTCAAGCACGCCTTCGAATCACGGCGCATTCCCATTGACGAGCTGTGTAACTCGGAGGGAATCTTGCACATCGACTCGAAGGTGCTAGAAGAGGCTGAGGCAAAGGAAGAGTCCACTGCAGTGGTGGAAGCTTCAGACGAGGCCGATGATGGAGAAGAGGAGGACGTACCGGTCGAATGCCGGCTGACCAAAGCAGAGCAGGCGGAACGTTTGCGAAAGATCGTAGATACGGTGGGCCAGGTGGGGCAGCCCGGCGAGAAAATCCAGAACGTCATTTCCGTTGGGATGCTCAGTGAGGGCTGGGATGCCAAGACGGTGACGCACATTATGGGGCTGCGGGCCTTCACTTCCCAACTTCTGTGCGAGCAGGTCGTGGGCCGGGGCCTGCGCCGCACATCCTACGAGATCAACCCACAAACGGGGCTGCTTGAGCCCGAATACGTCAATATCTTCGGCGTGCCTTTTACTTTCTTGCCGCACGAGGATAGCGGAGATGGCCCGCCGCCCCCGCCAACGCCCAAGACCGCCGTAGAACCGGACCCGGCCAAAGCGGAGTTTGAGATCCGCTGGCCGAATGTGGTGCGCATCGAGCGCTTACTTCAGCCAACGTTGACTCTCGATTGGTCAAAGGTGCAGCCATTGGAACTAGACGCGGCTCAGACGCCGCAAGTGGCAGAACTGGCACCAATTCTCGAAGGCAAGCCCGACGTAAACCAGATCAGCCGTATCGAACTGGAGAAGTTGGCGCGAGAGTTTCGCACGCAGCGCATCATCTTCGAAACTGCCCGCAATGTGTTCGATCAGGTAAGGCAAAGCTGGAGAGGCAGTCGCGAAATCTTGCTGGCGCAGTTGGTGCGGATTGTCGAGCAGTTCATTCGCTCTGACCGGATTTTGATCTCCCCACCTCTTTTTTATCAGGACGAACTGCGCCGTCGGCTGATCATCACCCTCAACCTGTCACGAGTTGTGCAACATGTCTGCGAGGCGGTGCGGCAGGAGAACACTGAGAAACTTGTGCCAGTCTTCGATCGCGACCACCCGATCCGCTCGACGGGCCAAATGCGCACCTGGTACACCAGCAAACCTTGTGAACGCACGCGCAAGTCGCACATCAACGTCTGCGTCTACGACAGCACGTGGGAGGCGTCGGATGCTTTCGTATTGGACAATAGCAGTGCCGTGAGCGCCTGGGCGAAGAACGACCATCTGGGCTTCGAAGTCCTGTACCTGTATCGCGGCGTGGTGCGGAAGTATCGGCCAGATTTTCTTGTGCGCCTGGCCAACGGCGACATGCTCATTCTGGAAACAAAGGGACAGGACACCGAACTAGACCGGGTGAAGCGGCGCTATCTGGACGAGTGGGTGCAAGCCGTCAATGCCCATGGCGCGTTCGGTCGCTGGCGGTGGAAGGTGGCACGTTACCCGGGCGAGATACGAGACACTTTGCTGCAAAGCTAGGAGCAGCAGGGCTCATGGTGGAGTACCGGATCCCGAAAAGTCTGCCCGGGGCTCCTGGCTTCATCTGAAGGCGGGGGATACCCCACCGTCTATACCGTGGGGAGGGATAGCGCCTAGCGCGATGATCAGCTAGAATCTTTCTTTTCCACCAGCAGCCTACCTGACTAACGAAATGGTTGCTTCGTCGATCCCTAACTCCCCTCTCCCAGAGGGAGAGGGGTTGGGGGCGTCAGCGGCGCGGAGCGCTTTGGAGACATCTCCATTAATTACAGCTTTCGCGTTCGGCTTCTCACTAGGCTAAGAGTAGTCTCAAAGCCGTTTTGCAGCAGGTGACCCATGTCCAAGGCAAAGATAGCGCTGGACTTTCAGGCGCGGATCCCGAGAGGCTATCTTAACCTGATGGGCTATGTAGACGAGTCGGAAGTCAATGGGCCGGGCCGGCGCGCTGTGGTCTGGGTGCAGGGCTGCCTGCGAGAGTGCCCGGGCTGCTTCAACCCTACTTCTTGGCCGTTTGAGGTCAACCAACTGGTGAAGATCACCGACCTGGCCGAGCAAATCCTCAGCAACCCCAGAAACGAGGGGGTGACCTTCTCGGGAGGGGAGCCCTTCTGGCAGGCTCCTGCCCTGGCCAGCTTGGCGCGGCTCCTGAAAGCGAAAGGGCTGACGGTGATGGCCTTCAGTGGATTCACGCTGGAAGAGTTGCGATCCCCCCAGGCTCCTCCCGGCGCCCAGGAGCTGCTGCAAGAGCTGGATATTTTGGTGGACGGGCCCTACCTGCAATCCCAGGCCATTCGCTCCCCCCACTCGCTGGTCTCTTCCCGCAACCAGCGGGTGCACGTCTTCAACCCCGCCTTGCAAAACCAGCTTAATTGGGCCAGTGACCAGGTGGAAATTCATATCCTCAAAGATGGAACCCGCATCGTTACCGGCTACGGCAGCCAGTTTCTCCTCGACGAGGCAGGCTCTTGAACTGCAGTGATCCTTTATCCTACACCTGCAGCGGTTCCCTGAGACAAGCGGGCAGTTGCCAGCACATCTCCAGCCAGTTTTTTAGCTCTTCCGGTTGGCCCATGAGGCTCATTTCCACCAGCAGAATGGCGGCTCGGTCGGCGGCTCCTTTGGATCCCAGACGAATTAGGGCAGACAGGCTTTCTTCCCGCCAGCAGACGGATACCCCCTGCCGGATCAAGGCCCGGGCGGCAACGGGGATGCACGAGAGTGGCACTTGGATGTCTCGCCGCTCGTAGTCGACAGTAGGTAGCATGAACGGCAACCCAAATCTTTATTATGTCTTAATCTTCTTCCCTTTTCGCTTGTCTGTCACGGGTCTTTGCAAAGTATGAAGTAATCTTTTGTAAACTTTGTAGAGTTCTCGACATCGTTGAGAACAGTGGGCGAGCAAGCGCGGGATCTCTCGCGGGATCCCTGGAGAAAACTTAAAAGATAGCGGCGATTTCTCGGCCTCATTTCCCCACAGCCGCGAGAATGGCTGCATGCGCAGGAGATGGGGAGATGCGAGCAGAAGGTTGGGAGAGGCGAGTTGGTCGCTGGTTGCCCAAGGCCACCCTTGCCGGAGCCGTGTTGATCCTGGTGGCGATGGGCAGGCCGCTGCGACTGGTGGGCAATGGAGAAAATATGGTGGTGTTCACCTGGGGAGGGGGGGTGAGCCCGATGGCTTTGCAGCCTGGTCTCCATTGGGTGCCGCCCTTTGTCTCTCGCACAGTCATCTTTGATGTGAAAACCCAAGCTCTGACCTGGAAAGACAACGACCCGACCGCCTACGCACCGCGGCTGGTGGCCCTTTCTCAGGATGGGCAGCAGATTGCGGCTGAAGCGACGCTGCAATTTCGCATTGTGGACGCCCCCAAGGTCTATACGCAACTGGGGGAAAATTACCTGGATCGCATCGCCCCCATCGTCCGGTCGGTCATTCTGAATGAGACCAGCGGCTTTTCCGCCCAGGCTCTGTATTCCACGGAGCGCCCGCTGCTGCAAGGACAAATTCGGGAACGGGTGGCTCTTCTGCTGAAGGAATACGGCATCGAGGTTTTGGATTTTCTGCTGCGGGATGTGGATTTCGATCCTGATTTCGTAGCGGCCATTGAGGCAAAAACCATTGCCGAAAATCAACTGGCGCAAAAGCAATTTGAGATCGAGCAGGCCCGCCAAGATGCCCGCGCCATCATTTCTCAAGCGGAGGCAGAAGCCGGTCAATTGAGAGCCAAAGCACAGGCCCTCACCCAAAATCCGCAGTACTTAGAGGTGGTGAAAGCTGCGGTACTGGGATCCCGTCTGGAAACTTTGATCACCAAATAACTCAACAGGAAATCAATCCTTTTAGCCTGTCCCCAATTTCCTCAGCTCTTCTCACCGACCCTAAAACGGGAGCAGCCGCCATGTATCCAACAGGAGAAGCACCCCACAGCAGAGCCGGTTGGCTGACCGCGGGAGTGATCGCCCTCTTGGCAGCTCTGGGAGTGCTCCGCGCTTGCCTGTACGTTACTTTGCCCGGACATGCCACTGTAGTGTTCAATACCTTTTCCGGGTTGCAGAAGGGGCGGGTAGAATTGCCGGGGGTCATCTTCCGGATCCCGGGGATCGAAACGCCGATCACCTACACCGTGCTCACCCGCGTTTGGGAGTTTACCAACAACCCCGCCTCGGCCAATGCCATCAGCAACGCCATCACCGTGAACACCGCCGATGGACAAGCCTTTGCCATCGATGTGGCCATTGCCCTCAAGCCCAACCTCGCCACTTTGGATGAGCTGCACGCCAGCATCGGCGAGAACTATCTTTCGACAGTGGTGGTGCCGGTGGTGCGCTCCAAAATCCGGGATATCTCCGCCTCTTTCGATTCCGAGGATTTCTACCGCAAAAGCCAGCGCACGGCCATCGAACAACGGGCCCTGGACTTGATCCGCCAAGAGATGCCCACCGTCAACCGCGATGGTCAAGCCCTGCCCTTGATCCAGGTAGAAGGCCTCTTCCTGGGCAACCCCGATTTTCCACAAGCTCTGCGAGATTCCATTGAACGCAAACAGGTGGCCTCGATTACGGCACAAACAGCAGCAGTGCGGGCACAAATTCAGCAAAAGGAAACCGAGCGGCTGTTGATCCTGGCGGCAGCCAACCAGCGGGCCATTGAGCTGAAGGGACAAGCAGCAGCGGAAAACGCACAACTGGCGGATCTGTTGTTTTACGAAAAACTCCAGGAGCGCATCCAAAACCCGACGGACTCGCTGCCCCCTCTGCGCATCATCCGCGTCGAGGGGGATGCCACCGTGTTCCTCAACGTGGATCCCCGGCAGGCAGCCCTGCAACAGGCCCGATAGTCAAGCCTGGCCACGCCGTCGGAGCTGCCAGGGCAGGGTGGAACGGTCGGCAGCTTGCTGCGCCTGGGCCACGACGATCACCCCGGCCACCGGGATCCCGGCAGCGACCAAGACCTGCTGCGCCGCTTGGACGGTGGAGCCGGTGGTGTAGATGTCATCCACCAGTAGCACCGGCGTGGCGGGAGCGCGCTTGAGAGCAAAGGCGCCTGCCAAGTTCTGCTGGCGTTGCAGGGGGTTGAGCTCATGTTGGGCCGCTGTGGCCCGCACCCGCACCAGAGCGTCAGGTAAATGTCTTAGACCCGTCCGCTCGCAAAAAGCTTGGCTGATCAAAGCCGCCTGGTTGTAGCCCCGCTGCCGCAGCCGCTCCGCATGCAGAGGGATGGGCACCACCGTATAGTCGTGGCGAGACAGCAGGTCATGGCTTCCCTGGGATCCCGAACGCTTCTGTCGGCTCTCCAGCCAGCGGGATCCCAGCCATTCCCCCAAAACCGCGCCAATGCGCCGCTGTCCTTCATATTTCAGGCAATAGATGGCCCGGCCCAGCGCTCCCCGGTGGATCCCCCAAGCATAAAGCGGCCAAGGCGAAGTGGTGACCGGCCAAGAGTCGAGCCGCTCCGCCTGCAGCCGCCTTTGACAGTCTGGACAAAACACAGCCTTAGCCGGGCGCTGGCAGAGCGGACAAGGGAGCAAAATCCACCAATCCATCCAGCCCATCGCCTTTCGCGAGTTCCTTCTGGTGTGCAGAAGCTCCTCTAGGCTAGCTGAGGGGAACAAGGATGCTGAAATTCTCACTCAGCCAAGCCACCAGCCCAGAAGCTGATCCCTTAAGTTGACGCCGGGATCCCGCCTTGCTAGGATTTACTACTGCCGGATAATTGAGTAGCGATCTTCTCAGCCAACCCATGCCCACCATTCAGCAACTCATTCGCGAAGAGCGCAAGGCTGCCGTTCGCAAGACCAAGGCCCCTGCCCTGAAAGGATGTCCTCAGCGGCGGGGAGTTTGCACCCGAGTGTACACGACAACGCCCAAGAAGCCCAACTCAGCTTTGCGGAAGGTGGCGCGGGTTCGCCTCACCTCTGGCTTTGAAGTTACTGCTTACATCCCCGGCATTGGCCACAACCTACAAGAGCACTCGGTGGTCATGATTCGCGGCGGAAGGGTCAAGGACTTGCCCGGCGTGCGCTATCACATTATTCGGGGCACGCTCGACGCCGCAGGAGTGAAAGACCGCAAGCAAGGCCGCTCCAAATACGGGGCAAAACGGCCTAAGCCCGGCCAAGCCCCAGCCGCCGCTGGCAAGAAGAAATAGTTTCCCTCTGGACGTCATCCTGCCTTCAAGTTCTACAGCTCCTATGTCTCGCCGCAACCGTGCTCCTCGCCGTGACGTGCCTCCAGATCCCAAGTACGGGAGCCGTTTGGTTACCATGCTGATCCACAAGTTGATGATGAGGGGCAAGGCTTCTCTTGCCGCCAGGATCCTCTACGACGCTCTAGAGATTGTGCGAGAGCGCACCGGCCAGGATCCGCTGCCCGTACTGGAAAATGCCGTTCGCAACGCCACCCCCTTGGTGGAGGTGAAAGCGCGGCGGGTGGGCGGCGCCACCTATCAGGTGCCTGTGGAGGTCAGAGCGGAGCGAGGAACCTCATTGGCGCTGCGCTGGCTAGTCACCTTTTCCCGCACCCGTCCAGGCCGCACTATGTCTGCCAAGTTAGCCAATGAGATTATAGATGCGGCCAACGAAACCGGCAACGCCATCCGCCGGCGAGAGGAAGTCCATCGCATGGCCGAAGCCAACAAAGCCTTTGCCCACTACCGCTACTGAACCCCGCTGGCCGAGCAAAGGAGGATGTTGTTGGGATCCCTTCCCATTTGCCGAGAGCTGGGCTGGATCTGGAGGAGAAGGGGCAAAAAAGACTAGAATTGTAAAGGTTTTTTTAGTTTGCCCGAGTCGCAGGGCGACGAGGATTGGGAGGTTAACGTGGCACGCACAGTTCCCCTGGAACGAGTTCGAAATATTGGTATCGCGGCCCACATCGATGCTGGCAAGACCACGACCACAGAACGGATCCTCTTCTATTCCGGTCTGGTGCATAAGCTTGGCGAGGTTCACGAGGGAACCACGGTAACCGACTGGATGGCTCAGGAACGGGAGCGGGGCATCACCATCACGGCCGCGGCCATCACTACCCGTTGGACCAAGCGGGATCCGAAAAACCCCTCCCAACCTCTCGCCGGCGCGCCGGAATACACCATCAACATCATCGACACGCCAGGGCACGTGGACTTCACCATCGAGGTGGAGCGCTCGATGCGGGTGCTGGACGGGGTGATCGCCGTCTTCGACTCGGTAGGGGGCGTGCAGCCGCAGTCGGAAACCGTCTGGCGGCAGGCCAATCGTTACAATGTGCCCCGCATTGCCTTTGTCAACAAAATGGATCGCATGGGGGCCAATTTCCTCAAGGTTTATAACCAGATCCGGGAGCGCCTCAAAGCCAACGCCGTGCCGATCCAACTGCCCATCGGGGCGGAAGACGAGTTCCGCGGCATCGTCGATCTGGTGCGCTTGCAGGCCAATATCTACATGGATGAGATCGGCAAGGACATTCGCCCTGCCCCCATCCCGGAGGAGATGAAGGATCTGGTGGCGGAATACCGGGCCAAGCTGGTGGAAGCAGTGGCCGAGACCGACGAGGCCCTGATGGAGAAGTACTTTGCCGAGGAGGATCTGAGCGAAGCCGACCTAATGGCTGGTCTGCGCAAAGGCACCATCAGCGGCCAAATTGTGCCCATGCTGTGCGGCTCTGCCTTCAAGAACAAGGGTGTGCAGATGCTGCTGGACGCGGTGGTGGACTACCTTCCCTCTCCCATCGATATTCCCGCCATCAAGGGGGTATTGCCGGATGGGTCGGAGGTGTCGCGCAAAGCCAGCGACGATGAGCCCTTCTCCGCCCTGGCCTTCAAGCTGATGAGCGACAAGTACGGAGACCTCACCTTTATCCGCGTTTACTCTGGGGTGCTAACCAAGGGCACCTATGTGCTCAACTCCACCAAGAACAAAAAGGAGCGCATCTCCCGCCTAGTGGTGCTCAAGGCGGACGAGCGTCTGGATGTAGATGAGCTGCGGGCAGGCGATCTGGGGGCTGTGTTGGGCCTGAAAGATACCACCACTGGGGACACCCTCTGCGACGAAAACGCGCCGGTGATCCTGGAGTCCCTATATATCCCCGAGCCGGTAATCTCGGTGGCTGTCGAGCCTAAGACCAAAGCCGATATCGACAAACTCTCCAAAGCGCTGCAGGCCCTGGCCAAGGAGGATCCCACCTTCCGCGTCTCGGTGGATCCGGAGACCAACCAAACCATCATCTCCGGCATGGGCGAGCTCCACCTGGAGATTCTGGTGGATCGCATGCTGCGGGAGTTCAACGTAGAAGCCAACGTGGGCAACCCCCAAGTGGCCTACCGCGAAACCATCCGCAAGCCAGTTAGCCGCGTGGAAGGGAAGTTCATCCGCCAGACTGGCGGCCGCGGCCAGTACGGCCATGTGGTCATCGACCTGGAGCCGGCAGAGCCGGGCACGGGGTTCGAGTTTGTCTCCAAAATTGTGGGTGGTGTCATCCCCAAAGAGTACATTCCGCCTGCCGAGCAAGGGATCCGCGAAGCCTGCGAGTCCGGCGTCTTGGCTGGCTATCCTTTGATCGATATTCGCGTCACGCTGGTGGACGGCTCCTACCACGAGGTGGACTCCAGCGAAATGGCCTTCAAGATCGCCGGCTCGATGGCGTTGAAGGAGGCTGCTCGCAGAGCCAACCCCGTCCTGCTGGAGCCGATGATGAAGGTGGAGGTGGAAGTTCCCGAAGCCTTCGTCGGGGATGTTATCGGAGACATCAACGCCCGTCGCGGCCAGATGGAGGGGATGAGTACAGAGGGCGGCATCTCCAAGGTCAATGCCAAGGTTCCCTTGGCGGAGATGTTTGGATATGCCACCGACATCCGCTCCAAAACCCAAGGGCGGGGCATCTTTACGATGGAGTTCAGCCACTACGAGGAAGTTCCTCGCAGTATTGCCGAAGCCATCATTGCCAAAAGCAAAGGAAGTGGAGTAACCAACTGAAATCAAAAGGAAGTGATGATTCATGGCACGCGCTAAGTTTGAACGTACCAAACCGCACGTCAACGTTGGCACCATTGGCCACGTCGACCACGGCAAGACGACGTTGACCGCCGCCATTACTATGACCCTGGCTGCTCTGGGTCAGGCCACAGCCAAGCGCTATGACGAGATCGACGCGGCGCCAGAGGAGAGAGCCCGCGGTATCACTATCAACACTGCCCACGTGGAGTACCAGACGGAGAAGCGTCACTACGCCCACGTGGACTGCCCCGGCCACGCCGACTACGTGAAAAACATGATCACGGGCGCGGCCCAGATGGATGGGGCCATCCTGGTGGTCTCGGCGGCCGATGGGCCGATGCCGCAGACGCGAGAGCACATCCTGTTGGCCCGTCAGGTGGGGGTACCCAGCTTGGTGGTCTTCCTCAACAAGGTGGACATGGTGGACGACGAGGAGCTGCTGGAGCTGGTGGAGCTGGAGATACGGGAGCTCCTCTCCAAGTACGACTTCCCCGGCGACGAAATCCCCATCATCAGAGGATCCGCTCTCAAGGCTCTGGAAAGGATGCAGGCCAACCCCAAAACCCAGCGGGGTGAGGATCCCTGGGTGGACAAGATCTACGAGCTGATGGATGCGGTAGACTCCTACATTCCAACGCCGGAGCGGGATGTGGACAAGCCCTTCCTGATGGCAGTGGAAGATGTCTTCTCGATCACCGGTCGCGGCACGGTGGCGACGGGCCGGATCGAGCGGGGCCGCATCAAAGTTGGCGAAACCGTGGAGCTGGTGGGATTGCGAGAAACCCGTTCCACCACCGTTACCGGTCTAGAGATGTTCCAGAAGACGCTGGACGAGGGGATTGCCGGCGACAACGTGGGTGTGTTGTTGCGGGGTATTCAGAAGAACGAGGTGGAGCGGGGCATGGTGCTGGCCAAGCCCAAGACCATCACTCCTCACACCCAGTTCGAGTCGGAGGTTTACGTCCTCAAGAAGGAAGAGGGCGGACGTCACACCCCCTTCTTTGCCGGCTATCGTCCTCAGTTCTACGTGCGTACCACCGACGTCACCGGCACCATCACTTCCTTCACGGCTGACGACGGCTCTAAGCCGGAGATGGTGATGCCCGGCGACCGCGTCAGGATGACGGTAGAGCTGATCCAGCCCATCGCCATCGAGCAAGGGATGCGCTTTGCCATTCGTGAGGGCGGTCGTACCGTAGGGGCCGGTGTGGTCTCTAAGATCCTGAAGTAAGCGGCTTTCTCTTGGCAGGGATTGGGCGCTGGTCACTCCAGGCAAGCTCGATCCCTGCCATTTTTTTGAGTACACCCTACCTTCTCTCCGACTATGGCTACCTTGACCCAACAGAAAATTCGTATCCGCCTAAAGGCCTACGACCATCGGCTACTGGATACTTCCTGCGACAAAATCGTGGACACGGCCCGCCGCACGGAGGCTGTGCCAGTTGGCCCGATCCCTTTGCCGACGCGGCGTCGCCTCTACTGTGTGCTGCGTTCCCCCCACACGGACAAGGATTCGCGGGAACATTTTGAAGTTCGCACCCACCGCCGCATTATCGACATCTACTCCCCCTCTTCCAAAACCATCGATGCTTTGATGAAGCTGGATCTGCCGGCAGGGGTGGACATCGAGGTGAAATTGTGAGGCTCCGCTCGGGGATCCGGCGCTAGGTTAGGCAAGGGGGCAGGTGGTGACCACAGCAGTCGAGCAAAAAAGACGAGAAGAGGGCGCCGCCATTGGGGAGGGGACGGCGGCTTCTGAGCCCATCCCGGTCTTGGTGGTGGGAGCCCTGGGCAAGATGGGGCGGGAGGTGGTGCGGGCGGTGGCCCAAACCCCCGACATGAAGTTGGTGGGGGCGGTGGCCCGTTCCCAGTTGGGCTCGGACATTGGCGAGGTGTTGGGCCTGGGATCCCTGGGAGTCGAGATTACCGACGACCTGGCGGGCCAGTTGCTGCGGCTGTCGCAGCGGAGCGCCCGAGGCGTCATGGTGGATTTCACCCATCCGCGCTCTGTGTATGAAAACGTCCGCTCGGCCATTGCGTTTGGGGTGCGGCCGGTGGTGGGGACGACGGGCCTGACGCCGGAGCAGGTGGAGCGGCTGAGGGATCTGGCGGATAAGTCCGGTGTGGGCTGTCTAATTGCGCCCAACTTTGCCATCGGCATGATCCTGCTGCAGCAGATGGCGCTGCAGGCGGCCCAATATTTCGATCACGTGGAGATTGTCGAGCTGCACCACAACCGCAAGGTCGATGCCCCCAGCGGCACGGCTCTGCAGACGGCGCAGCGGCTGGGACAACTGGGCAAAGCTTTTAACCCGCCTGAGGTGGAAGAAAAGGAGCTGATCCCCGGCTCGCGGGGAGGGATCCCCGGCCCCAACATCCCCATCCACAGCGTTCGCCTGCCGGGGCTTATTGCCCACCAGGAGGTGATCTTCGGCGGCATGGGGCAGACGTTGACCTTGAGACACGACATCACGGATCGGATGGCCTTCATGCCGGGAGTGATCCTGGGCATTCGCAAGGTGCTGCAGCTCAAGGGGCTGGTCTACGGCTTGGAGCAGGTGTTGAGCTAGCTGCTCAGGGGCGGGATCCCGGCCTCGTCCAGGATGTGCGGGATGAGGTGTTCGGCCTTGACGGCCATCAGGTGCACGCCGTGACAGATCTGGCGGGCCTGGCGCACCTGTTCGGCAGCAATGCGGATCCCTTCTTCGAGGGGATCGGGGGCATCGGCCAGCCGCTGGATAATGGCGTCCGGGATCTGCACCCCCGGCAAGTTGCGGTTGATGAAGAGGGCGTTTTTGGCGGATTTGAGCAGGAAGATGCCCGCCAGGATGGGCTTGCCGGCGGGGCGGCCCAGCTTGTCCATGAAGCGCTCCAGTTGCTCGAAGTCGGTCACCATCTGGCTTTGGAAAAACTGGGCTCCGTTCTCCAGCTTGCGGTGGAAGCGCCGCTCCAGGCCGGAAAAGCTGGGGGATTGCGGCTCTACGGCTGCCCCCGGGAACAGACAGGTGCCGCCGTCGGGGAGGGGCTTGCCGTTGCAGTCGAGGCCGTTGTTGAGGCGTTGGATAAGCTGCAGCAGACGCACCGATTCCAGGTCAAAGACTGGGCGGGCATCGGGGCAATCCCCCACCTGGATGGGATCCCCGGTGAGGGCCAGCACGTTGCGCAGGCCGAGCGCTGAGGCCCCCAACAGATCCCCCTGCAGAGCCAGGCGGTTGCGATCCCGGCAGGCCAGCTGCAGGATGGGTTCAACGCCCGCCTGCTGCAACAGCAGCGAGGCGGCCAGGGGGCTCATGCGGGCCATGGCGCGGTTGGAGTCCGTGATGTTGACGGCATGCACCCGGCCCTTGAGCTGCTGGGCCAGAGAGAGCAGGGTGCTGGTGTCGGATCCCTTGGGGGGGGTGATCTCAGCCGTGAGCAAAAATTCCCCCCGCTGGATGGCTTGGGCAAAGCGCGACGGTGGTGGGCAGGTCAGGGCCACAATTCTGGGAAGACCGAAAGAAAAAGCAGTGGGTTGGCCTATTATCCGCTGTTTTGGGAGGGTTTTTCCAGCCAAAGCGCTTTTCTCAGGGCTTGGGCGAAGGGGAAGGGCTGGGCGGAGGCTGCACCCGCATTTCTCCCAGCCAGAGGGGGGGATCCCCCTGGTGCAGACGCTGCTGCCAGTTTGTCGCCGCCGCGGGCGGGATCCCCTGCGGGCCCAGGGCCCAGCTCCAGCCAATCACCTGGAGCCACCGTCCGGCTTGCAAGCCTTCCAAAAAGGGCTGGGCAGCTTCTGCGTCGGGAGACGGCCCGCTGAGGATCAGGGGCAACTGGGGGTTAAAGGCCACAAGGCGACGGTACAACGCTTCAAAGGTCTCGGGATCCCCCTTCACCTCCAGGCTCAGCCAGTCCACCCCTGGCAAGGCGGCCCAGGCAGACGCTGCCTCGTTATCCGCTCCCTCCAGCTCTAAAACCCAGAGCAAATTGGCCTCAGAGCGCAGGGTTTGTATCAGGTGACGGTAGGCCCGTCGTTGCAGCTCTGTATCCCCGTCCCCGACAGCTACGGCCAGGATAATCGGGGTGGCAAAGCGCTGGATGCCCCGAGCCCAAGAGCGCAAGGTCTCATCCTGTTCGCCCGCAGCCAGGGAAGAGAGGTGGGCCGGCTGCAGCCGCAGGCGTAGGTAGGGAACGGAGCCGCTCTCCCGCAGGCGATTGGCCAGGGGCTGGGGAAAATCCTGGCGCGGATCCCAGAGGTGCTCCACCGCTGCCCAGGCGGGGGGCTGGCCAATGGCCTGGCGATAGGCCAGAAGCTGCTCCCAAGTTGGCATGCCCGACCAAGTGACCCCATGATACAGCCGGCTCGTGGGGGGAGGCAGCGGCCTGCCCCGCTGAAAAGGGGCAGAATCGGGCGGGATGGGGGAGGTGAGGACAACCTGCAGCCGTAGAGACGGCGAGGGGTCAGGGGCGTCGGCCTCCGGGAGGGAGAAGGGGAAACTCCACGTGCGCTCCTCGAACCGACCCTGAGTCATCTGGCGGGCATAGAAGTCCTGGGGGGGCGGCAGCGGCTCCAGCGCCTTGTCCCCCCAGAAGGCCTGCTGTACCACCAGGCGCACCCCCTCGCCAGGGTGAACTAGGGGCGTGGTGGTATCCAGGTGAAAGCTGCCGCTGAGGCGGGTAAACGTCTTGTGGGGCTCAACTCGGAAAGAGAGTGTGAGCTGGTCAGGCCGATAGGTGCCCAAGGCGCGGGAGGAGGGGGTGGGGAGCAGGGATCCCAGCTGCTCTGCCAAGCTCTCGCAGTCGGTGCAGGGAAGGAGAGCCTGCGGATGGAGAGAGATGGGAGCCTTGCGGGCAGATTGCAACTGCTCAGACGTGATCACAAAGCTGGCCCAAAGGTGCTTCAGAAGGGGATCCCGGCCGGGCGGAATATCGGAGAAAGTTCGCCCGGGGGGCGTGGCTGTGCGTGTGCCGGCAGCCGTCCCATCCAGGGGCACCGTGGAGAAGGCGTCGCTGGAACATCCCCCCAGCAACACCAGCGACAGGATTAGCGGCAGAGTCCCCAAGAGCAGGGGCCTAACACTGGGTTGTAGCGGCGGCGATCCCCAAGCCATGAACTCACCTCAATACACCACCCCTCCGCGACCGCTTGGCAACGGCTAGAGGGATTCTCGCCCAGCAGCCCAACCTTGGGTTTGATCCCGATCACAACTTGGCCACCGCAGATCCCGCTGGCACCGCCCAAAGGCAAGCTCAAGTGGTCGAGCCCTGGCGACAACCCGCTACCCCTGCGGCACTGCCGCCGCCTCCGGGTAGATGACCAACATGCCCTCGTAGAGGATTTGGCCAGGCTGCAACTCCAGGCGATCGATGCGCACGCCTGGATCCAACTGGATGGGAAAATCCGCCAGGCCGGGGATGGGGATCTCCTGCCCTTCGCTCACCCACAGGGGATTGACCAGCCGCAACTGGTTGGGACCCTGAGCCTGTAGCCCAGTTAGCACCGTAACCGGCACCTCCACCCCCTCGGGAGTAACCAATTGGGCCTGGATGCGCAGCCGATTTTGCTGCAAGGTGACCTGGGGCTGGCGGATCAAGAAGGGCACCGCTTGACCTCCAAAGGGCAGTTGCACCTGCGCCTGGGCCAGTTGGGACTGGATGAGGGGAGCCTGAAGGCTGCGGTTGAGATCGTCTTCGGTGAGGCGCAAGCTCACCTGCACCGGCACGGGGGCCAACAGCCGCAGGGGACTACGTCCCTGGATGGCTTCCCCTACATTGAGGCGAATATCCTGGCCCTGCAGCCGCAGGTGGCTGACCTGGAATCCCTGATAGATGAGGTTGTCTCCCGACACCTGGGCCTGGGGGATCTGGCCGTTCAAAATCTGGGCGTCGGAACCGGCGATCTGCACCCGCAAGTTGTCCACCTGCTGCACCTCAGAGCGAATCCAGGCGGCCACCAGAGGATTGAGCAAGGAGCTGGCGATCTGGGCAAAAGCGGGCCAGGGCAAAAACATGGTGGGCAGGCTCAGCAGCAGAGCAAGCCCCAGCCGCTGCCCCCCTGGGGAGAGCCGTCGGCGGCGGCAGGCTGTCGGTGGGATCTGGGAAACAGAGGGACCCTCTAGAATGACCGAGTCCTGATCAGGCCGATAACAAGCTGTGGGCAGCACTGGGTACCTCAGCAAGGAACGACGGGCAATGGCGAGAGGCCAAGGCAAGGCCGAACTAGGACTAGATTACGACAGGACTTCTGCAGCGAATAGGGGGCTCTCCCGCACACCTGAAGGAACTATCCGTCTGTCAACTGCCACCAAAGATACCCCAGCCGCAGGTAGTGAAGCCGCAGCCAGGGGAAAGGGAAAAGGCGCGGTGGCTGGCGGAAGAGGGCGCTAATTTGGGGTCGGATGCCGGCGATCTCCTGGGCCAGGATTTTGCCTGCCCACACCCCTGTGGCCACGCCGCTGCCGTGGTAGGCCAGGCCGTACCAGAGGCTGGGATCCGTCGGCGAAGGGCCGATGTGGGGGTGAAGCTGGCGGGAGAGGCAAACCAAGCCGTTCCAGGCGTACTCGATCTCCACCCCCTCCCAGGCGGGAAAGAGGCGGTAGAGCTGCCGCGCCATCCAGGCCCGCAGGCGCTGGCGTTCCCTTGGGGCATCGCAGGTGCCGTCCCGCCCCCCAAACAGCAAGCGCCCATCCGGCAGGAGACGGTAGTAGAACAGCAGCCGTCGCGTGTCGTAGATCGGCGTCGGATCCCACCAGCCCTGAGCCCTTCGCTCTGCCGGCGTCAGAGGCCGGGTGACCAGAATGTTGGAAAGCACCGGCAACAGGGATCCGGCCAATTGGGGGTAGAGGTTGGCCGGCGTGTAGCCATTGGTGGCGATGACCAGGTGCCGTGCCCGCACCGTTCCCCCGGGCGTATGGCAAAGGTGGCGGGAGCCAACCTTTTCCCAGGCAACGACCCGGCTGGCGCTGTGCAATTGCGCTCCCCATTTCTGGGCGGCCTGGGCCAGCCCTTGGGCAAGCTTGAGGGGGTTGAGGCCAAACCCCACCCCGATGTGGAGGGCGCCGTGGTTCTCGCGGCTGTCGAAGCCCCGTTCCCGCAACTCTTTGGGGCTGAGGAGCTGAACTGGGTAGCCGGCCACCTGGGCGTAGATCTGGTATTCGGCCTCCAACTCCCGCCAAGCGCTGGGGCGGTGGGCTACTGCGTACCAACCTTCTCCCTGGGCATCCAGGGAAAAGCCCTCGGCAGCGGCCAGCTCTTGCACGGTCTCCACCGCCTGCCGCTGATCCCGGTAGTAGCGCTCCGTCTCCGCCAGGCCTACCCGCCGCACCATTTGGGCATGGGTGAGGTAGCTCGCCCCCACTCCGCAGAAGCCGCCGTTGCGCCCGGAGGCGCCCCAGCCCAGGGATCCCGCCTCCAGCAGGCAAGCCGAGATGCCGTGATCGCGGGCCAGGTGCAGGGCCGTCGATAGCCCCGTCAATCCTCCTCCTATGATGGCCACCTCGGCCTCAACCTGCCCTTGCAGAGGCGCCGGATGTCGCCAACTGGAATCTGGTATTGTGCTGTCCCAGTAGCTGCCGACTGGGTAAGCAGGATCGTAGGTTTTGGGAGGATAAGGATTTGTCTTCGGGAGAAAAGTCCAAGCAACCATAGAACTTTAGAAGACTGGTTGGTCAAAAGCCAATTGCTCTTTGCCCATCGGCCAAACCTCCCTTTGAGAAGAGCTCAGCAGCGCAGCGAGCCGCCGTTTGCCCTCGCTGGCCCAGAGGCTACAGCAGGCACCAAAACCGCCTCTTCTGACAACCGCACCAACCCCCCCAGGGCTTGCGAACAGGCCTCTCGTCCCTGGTGGGCTGGCGAGCGGTACGCTGGCAGAGTGAGGCGGGCCAATCCGCCGTTGAAATACCCTGCCCGGGAAAATTGGCCGGGATCCCTTCCAGTTCAAGGCGGGCCGGGCCCGCTCTCCCCCCGCTGGCGGTGGAGCCGTCTCTTGCCGATGGGGGTGGATGCCGGAACCCCGGCGCTAGCCAGGGCTGCAGTCCCGACTGTTGCCGCTGAGCAACTTGGTGAGAAGGTAGAGTTTATCCATTGGCGTTTCTCTTTCCCGGGCCGGAGACCCCGCTGGCAGAATCAAGGTCTGCGGCCTTGGGTCATTTGCCAAGCAGCTTCACCAGGAGAATGCCAAACAAGTACAGGAACGTTACCGCGCCAGCCAGGAGGCTCTGGGTGAGGGGATCCGTGGAAGGGGTGAGAATGGCCCCCGCCACCACCGAACCTAGGACAACATAGCGCCAACCCTTGAACATCTGCTCAGCAGTTACCAGGCCCAAAGCTCCCAGCAGCGCCTGCAAAATCGGCACCTGAAAGGCCAAGCCAGTGCTGAACATCAGCAGCAGCACAAACTCAAAGTAGCGGTCGATGGACCAGGCCTGATCCACCACCCCTTCCCCATAGCGAATGAAGAAGTTGAGCGCCGCCGGAATGAGGAGGTAGTAGGCAAAGACCAAGCCAGCCACAAACAAAAGGCTGGATCCGAGCACCACCGGCCCCAACAGCTTGCGCTCCTTGACGCTCAGCCCTGGCAAGACGAAGCGGGCAATTTGGTAGAGCACAAAGGGCGTGGCCAAGAGCAGCCCCGAATATGCCGCCACTTTCATAGAGACGAAAAAATACTCGCCCGGCGCCAGTTGCAAGAAGGTCACCCCCTGAGCGGGCACCTCCAGCAGGGCGACGATGCGGTTCACCACCAGAAAACAGGCGACGATACACAGGGCCACCGCAATGACACTGGCCAAGAGGCGGCTACGCAACTCCTCCAGATGCTCCATCAAGCTCATCTCGACCTCGTAGGGAAACTCCGGATCTGGCACCCGAGAAGGCTCAGGTGTTGCCGGAGCTTGCTGCGAGGACTCGGTCTCAGAGGCAAGGGGCATGGGCCGACAGGTAACGAAACCTTTCCCGCTATCTTAGCCCTGCCCCACCCTTAAGGAAAAGCGCCCGCCCAATACATGGCCCCCTTCCAAGCTGTTCCCGGAAGGAACTGCCGGGTTGTGGACGGGAGCTGCCCTTGCTCAAAGTCTCTGCTTCACCAGACTGTTGACGTTCTCCCCCGAACCCCCAAACCCCCCGTATACGGGGGGACAGAGGGGAGCTAGGATCCCCGCCCCAAAGGGCTGGGGAGTATGTCAATACTTCATCTCGCCCGGCTAGGCTGAGGCGGGAGCAGCTCTAAAATTCTGAAGGACACAAAAGATACAGCCTTTTAATTTAAAATAGGGTACAGGTATTCAAGAGGAAGGAGAGAAAGGAATGCCGACTCATTCTTTGGATTTGCGGCAAAGAGTT